>LUYR01000113.1 GCA_001603335.1 Rhodospirillales bacterium Alpha_05
GCGCTCGCGCCCGAGCCCGAGCCCGCGCAGGAAGCCCAGGTCGCCGCCCTTCCGCCGCCCAAGGCCGCGGCGATCCCGAAGCCGCCGCCGCGCCAGGGCAAGGGCCTCGAATGGCCGGTCAAGGGGCAGGTGGTGGTGCCTTACGGTTCGGTGGCGAAGGGGATGCGCAACGACGGCATCAACATTTCCGCCAAGCTCGGCACTTCGATCCGCGCCGCCGAAGCGGGGGTGGTCGCGTATGCCGGGAACGAGCTCAAGGGCTTCGGCAACATGCTCCTGATCAAGCACGCGGGCGGCCTGATCACCACCTACGCCCACGCCGACGAGATCAAGGTGCAGCGCGGCGCGACGGTGAAGCGCGGCCAGATCATCGCCTCGGTCGGCCAAACCGGCTCGGTGAGCTCGCCCCAGCTCCATTTCGAGGTCCGCCAGGGCGCGAAAGCCGTCGACCCGATGCAGTACCTCGACTGATCAGGCGAACTGCGGCGGAATGCCGAGGCGGCCGCACAGGTCGAGGAAGAACTGCCAGGCGACGCGGCCCGAGCGGCCGCCGCGGCTCATCGACCACGCCAGCGCCTCGGCCTGGATCTGGTCGAACGGCACCTCGATGCCGGTGGCGTCGCAATAGCCGCGCACGATGTCGAAATAGGTGTCCTGATCCATGTTGTGGAAGCCGATCCACATGCCGAAGCGATCGGAGAGGGAGACTTTCTCCTCCACCGCTTCACCCTGGTGAATCGCGCCGACGCGCTCGTTCTCGATCATCTGCCGGCTCATCAGGTGGCGGCGGTTCGAGGTGGCGTAAAACAGCACGGAATCCGGTCGGCCCTCGAGACCGCCGTCGAGCACCGACTTCAGCGACTTGTAGCTCTCGTCCTGGTTCTCGAACGACAGATCGTCGCAGAATAGCAGAAAGCGACGGTCGGACGCCGCGAGGTGGCGGAGCAGGCGGGGCAGGGAGGGGATGTCTTCCCGCTGGATTTCGATCATCGCGAGGTTGCCGCCCGCGAGCAGGTTCGCCTCGGCGTGCACCGCCTTCACCAGCGACGACTTGCCGGTGCCGCGCGCCCCCCAGAGAAGCGCGTTGTTGGCGGGCAAGCCCTTGAGGAATCGCAAGGTATTCTCGAGCAGCCGGTCCTTTTGCGCCTCGATCCCCTTGAGCAGCCCGAGCGGTAGGCAGTTGACCCGGCGCACCGCGAGGAGCGCGTCCGGCCCGGTCTGCCAGACGAAGGCGTCGGCGTCGTCGGCGATCACAACCGGTGCGACCGGCGGGTGTTCGCGCTCGAGCGCGGCGGCGATGCGTTCCAGGGCTTGCAGGACTTGCGCCATTTCGGACATCGGATTAGCTCCTCGGAGCGGTGGGCTTGGGTTTGAAGGCCCGAGACAATCACAAAACTAACATCGGTTAAACATTGAATCTCGTGCCCCGACGTTTATAGTCCGTCGATCGTATGCGCCCGACCGGCGCGACGCACCGATCAACGTTTCGTCCGGTACCGGAATATCTCGCGACCGGGGCGTTCATGAGGAGCTTTGGATACATGCTGATTTCGCCCGCCTTCGCCCAGACTGCCGGTGGTGCTCCCGGCTTTGGCTTCGAGCAGATGCTGCCGTTGGTCCTGGTCTTTGCGATCTTTTACTTCCTGCTGATCCGTCCGCAGCAGAAGCGCGCCAAGGAACACAAGGCGATGCTCTCGGGGATCAAGCGCGGCGACCGTATCGTCACCGGTGGCGGCATCGTCGGCACGGTGACCAAGACCGTCGACAACGAGCTGACCGTCGAAATCGCCGAAAACCTGCGGGTCAAGGTGACGCGCGAGACCGTTCTCGGCATCTACAAGGAACGCGCCGCCGCTCCCGAATCGAAGGGCGACGATGCCGCGACCCCGACCCCCGCGAACGACGCGGAGAAGCCGGTTTCCGGCTCGAAGCTGCGCCGTCTCCTCGGCGGCAAGTAACAGCGCGTCCAACGCGCGTGTCGGTCGTTGCGCCCGGGGTCTCCGGGCGCGGCGGCTTGCCCTGATCTACCCGAAGGTCGTCCGATGCTGTACTTTCAGAAGTGGAAGCTTGCCCTCGTCGCGCTGGTGCTGGCCGCGGGCGTGATGTTCGCCGCGCCCAATCTCGTCGGCCGCGACACCACCGACAAGATGCCGAGCTGGCTGCAACCGTTGAGCCTCGGGCTCGACCTTCAGGGAGGCTCGCACCTCCTCCTCGAGCTCAACACCGGCGAATTGATCCGCGACAAGCTCGAGGGCGTCGTCGACGTCGCCCGCGGCGCGCTGCGGACGGAAAAGCTGCGCTACACCGGCCTTGCGGTGAAGGACGGCGCGGTGGTGGCGACGATCCTCGGCGACGACGCCGAACGCGCCCAGGCGCGCAAGGCGCTGCGCTCCGCGATCCCCTCCGCCGACGTCGAGATGGACGACCAGGGCCTGGTCAAGATCACCTACGGCGAGAAGGCGCGTAAGGCGATGCTCGAGGGCGCGCTTTCGACCACCCTCGACATCATCCGCAAGCGCATCGACGAACTCGGCACCCGCGAGCCGTCGATCCAGCGCCAGGGCGACAACCGCATCGTCATCCAACTGCCGGGCGTCTCGGATCCGAAGCGGGCGCGCGAGGTGATCGGCAAGACCGCCCGCATGACCTTCCACCTCGTCGATTCCGACACCTCGGTGGAAGACGCGATGCGCGGCCGGATTCCGCCGGGTTCGATGCTTCTCGAAGGCATGGATACCCGGCCCGACGGACAAAAACAGTATTACGTGGTGCGCAAGAAGGTCGAGGTCGCGGGCGAGCATCTCGTCGACGCGCAGCCGACCTTCGACCAGGGCGCGCCGGTGGTGTCGTTCCGCTTCGACGCGCTCGGCGGCCGCATCTTCGGCAAGGTCACGGCGGAAAACGTCGGCCACAATCTCGCGATCGTGCTCGACAACAAGGTGGTCTCCGCGCCCAACATCCGCAGCGCGATCCTCCAGGGCAACGGCGTGATCACCGGCGGCTTCTCGACCCAGGGCGCGAGCGACCTCGCGCTGCTGCTGCGCTCGGGCGCGCTGCCGACCTCGATCACCTTCCTCGAGGAACGTTCGGTCGGTCCGAGCCTCGGCGCGGACTCGATCCGTGCGGGCACGATGGCGAGCTTCGTCGGCCTCGCGCTGGTGATCGGGTTCATGGTCGTCGCCTACGGCCTGTTCGGCATCTTCGCCAATATCGCGCTGCTGCTGAACATGGTGCTGCTGATCGGCGGCCTCTCCGCGATCGGCGCGACCCTGACGCTGCCCGGCATCGCCGGCATCGTCCTCACCATGGGCATGGCGGTCGACGCCAACGTGCTGATCTTCGAGCGCATGCGCGAGGAATCGAAGAACGGCCGCTCGGTGCTGAGCTCGATCGAGGCCGGGTTCTCCCGCGCCTTCGCCACCATCCTCGACGCCAACATCACCACGCTCGCCGCGGCGCTGCTGCTCTACCACTTCGGCTCCGGCCCGGTGCGCGGCTTCGCGGTGACGCTGGGCCTCGGCATTCTCACCTCGATGTTCTCGGCGGTGATGCTGACGCGCATGATGGTGGTTCTGTGGGCGCGCCGTCGGCGCCCCACCGAACTGCCGGTCTGATCAGGGAAGGGAGTTTTCCGCAATGTTCCGTGGCATCAAGTTCCTTCCCGGTGAAACCAGGATCGACTTCGTCGGCAAGCGTTTCATCGCGTTGTTCTTCTCGGTGATGCTGCTTGGCGGCACCGGGGTTCTGCTGCTCACCAAGGGCCTCAACTACGGCATCGACTTCTCGGGCGGCATCCAGATGGAAGTCCGCTCCGACAAGCCGGTCGACCTCCACGATCTCCGCACCCGCCTCAACGACCTGGGCGTCGGCGAAATCGGCCTGCAGGGCATCGGCGACACTGGCCGCGAGGTGATGATCCGCATTCCCGCGTTCAACGACGAAGTCACCCAGAACGCCGCCCTCAAGCAGGTGCGCGACACCCTCGGGCCGTCGTTCGAGGATCGCCGCACCGAAGTCGTCGGGCCGAAGGTCGGCGAGGAGCTGATCCGTGACGGCATCCTCGCGACGATCCTCGCGATGGTGGCGATCTCGGGCTACATCTGGCTGCGCTTCGAGTGGCACTTCGGCGTCGGGGGCATGCTCGCGCTGATCCACGACGTGGTGCTGACCATCGGCTTTTACTCGATCACCGGGCTCGAGTTCAGCCTCACCTCGGTGGCGGCGGTGCTGACGGTGGCGGGCTACTCGATCAACGACACCGTCGTGATCTACGACCGCGTGCGCGAGAACCTGCGCAAGTTCAAGAAGATGCCGATCTCCGACCTGCTCAACCTGAGCGTCAACGAGACGATGTCGCGAACCATCCTCACCGGTGGCACCACGATCATCTCGGTGCTGGCGATCGCGCTGTTCGGCGGCGAGGTCCTGCGCGGCTTCGCGCTCGCGATGATCCTCGGCGTGGTGATCGGTACGTTCTCGTCGGTCTATATCGCGCTGCCGGTGCTGATCTACTTCAAGCTCCGCAACACCGACGCGATCGCGCCGCTCGAGCCCGATGCCGAGCCCGGCGCGAACCAGGGTTGACGGTCCAAATAAAAACGGCGGGGAAATTCCCCGCCGTTTTGCTTTTCCGGAATGCGGCGATCAGGCCGCTTTCTTGAGGTTTTCGGCGACGAACTTCCAGTTGATCAGCCGGTCGAGCACCGCCTGGACGTAGTCGGCGCGACGGTTCTGGTAGTCGACGTAGTAGGCGTGCTCCCAGACGTCGAGATTGAACAGCGCGGTCTGACCATGCGCGAGCGGCAGGTCGGCGTTGCTGGTCTTGGTCACCTTGAGCTTGCCCTTGTCGACGACGAGCCAGGCCCAGCCCGAGCCGAACTGGCCGAGGGCGGCAGCCTTGAACTGCTCCTTGAACGCGTCCACCGAGCCGAAATCGGCGGTGATACGCTCGGCCAGCTCGCCGGACGGCGCGCCGCCGCCCTGGGCCGAGAGGCAATCCCAGAACATGTTGTGGTTCCACATCTGACCGGCGTTGTTGAACACGCCGACCTTTTCCGCATCGCCCGCGGCGGTGAGGATGATCTCTTCCAGCGACTTCGAAGCCAGCGGCGTGCCGTCGATCAACTTGTTGAGGTTGGTGACGTAGGTGGCCAGGTGCTTGTCGTGGTGCAGATTCATCGTCGTCGCGGAGATGTAGGGCTCCAGCGAGGCTGGATCATACGGAAGCGGCGCGAGTTCGAATGCCATGTGGCGTTCTCCTTCTTGTTGGGTGGGCGCCGCGCGAATGCGACGCACAAGTATCTCTCTCCCCACGCATTTAGGTGCGGGGGGGAGATAAGTTAAGGGCGGAGAACGCGATTTTCGCCGAATGTCATGCTTTCGCAGCAGCAATCACGGCCTGGGCGGCGATGATGCCGGAGCGCACCGCGCACTCGATCGTCGAGGGCAGGCCGGTGTCGGTCCAGTCGCCCGCGAGGAACAGGTTGGGGTGGGCGGTGACCGCCCGTGGGCGGAGGCGGAAGGCCTCGGGCGTGGCGGCGCTGGTGGCGCGTTTTTCGACGATGCGGTGCCAGGGCGGCGGCATCGCCGCAGCCGACTTCGGCAGTACGCGACGTGCTTCCGCCCATACCGTCGCGGCGAGGGCGTCGGGGTCGAGGTCGGGCCCGGTGCCCGCAATCGTCGCCGAAACCACGCCGCCGCGCCAGAACACCCAGTCGGCGATGCCGCCAACGATGCCGCAAAACCCGAGGCCCTGGTCGACGTCGGTGCGGAAATGCAGGTTGGCGATCGGCGCGGAGGGAATCTCGGGCACCGCATCGGGGCAAAGCCGATGCGCGACCGCGTTGGGGATCGCGAGAATCACCGCCTCGTCGCTGGCCTCGACGCTGCCCTTGCGGAACACCAGCCGCCGCACCCGGCCTTCGCCGCGGTCGAGGGCGAGGAGCGGCGAATTGAGCCGAACGTCGACGCCGCGACCGCGCAAATGGCTGAGCGCCGGTTCGGCGACGATTTCGGACCACGGCCGCCCCGCCTGGAGCGGACGCCCGCCCGCCGCGCCGTCCATTGCGAGCGCGCGTAGCACGTCGGCGGCGTGAGGGGCGGAAACCGATCCTGGATCGGCATTGAACACCGCGGTGAGGAACGGCTTCCAGAACCGCCGCCACGCGATCCCGTGGGTGGGGACGCGGTCGCCGACCCGTTCGCCCTCCTTGGCGGTGAGCAGGCGGATGCCCTCGCGCAGCATGCAGACCTTGCCGACGTCCGGCACCCTCATCCCCTTGCCCAGCATCCACAGCGCGCTTTCGCCGCCCGGCGTGATCCGCCAGTGGGCGTTGTCGGCGAGGTCGAGGAATTCGGTGCCGTCGCGCGGGATCAGGCTGGTGGAGGGCGCGCCGACGCCGCGCAGGAATTCGAGTGCGGAGCGGTTGCCGGAAAACAGCAGGTGGCTGCCGTTGTCGATCGCGGTGCCGAAGCGCTGGTCGGGGAGGGAACGGCAGCGTCCGCCCGCGTGCGCGGCGGCCTCGAACAGCCGCACCCGCACCCCCGCCTGGTTCAGGCTCCAGGCGGCGGCGAGGCCCGCGAGACCGGCGCCGAC
>LUYR01000114.1 GCA_001603335.1 Rhodospirillales bacterium Alpha_05
GACGGCAGGGTGAACCCGGCCCACGCGGCGAGCGCGCCCGGCACTCCGGCGCGGAGATAGCCGATGGCGAGGCCCAACTGCGAACTCGCGGGACCGGGGAGGACGTTGCACAGCGCGACGAGGGCGGCGAAGGCGCGCGGCGAGACCCACTGGCGGCGCTGCACGAACGCGGCCTCGAAATAGCCGATGTGGGCGATCGGCCCGCCGAAGGCCGTCAATCCGAGAACCAGGAACGCACCGAACACCCGCCACACGTCGCCCTCGCACCGCAGCCACGTTCAAAGTCTGCCCGACTCCGCGCCAGGGTCAACCCAGTGATGACGTTACAACATTGGCCCGCCGCCCGCGAACCGCTATGATCTCCTCCCCCGACCCGCTTGCCGAGGACGACCCAGGTGCCAAAGTACAATCCGATCCGCGACTGGTTGAATTCGGAAGCCTGGGACATGCCGAAGACCGGGGACTACTCCGGCTTCCGGAAAATGGCGGCGCTTCTGATCGAGAACGGCATTCCGGTGCGACGGATGCGGATCGCCACCCGCGTCCTGCATCCGCTGTTCAAGGCGATGAGCCTGACCTGGAACTTCGACGGCGACCGTGTCGAAGAGCTCGAAATTCCGCACGAACTCGACGACGACGACCCGCGCTTCGTCAACACGCCGCTGCACACGATCTTTTTCGAGGGTGCGCATGCGGTGCGCCGCCGCCGCGGCGTCTCGATGTGCCGCAACGCCAAGCCCGACCCGATGGAAGAGGGAATGAGCGATTTCGCGGTATTCCGCATGACCTTCCGTTTTCTCCCGATCCCCGATGGTGCGTTCAGCATCGCCACTGACGCGCCCGAGGGCTTCTCGAAGCGCGATCTCAACCTGATCGACGAGTTCATGCCCGCCCTCGCCCACTTGGCCGAGCTCTACTTCTTCGAGGAGATGACCCATACCCTGCTGCAGACCTATCTCGGCAAGGTGCCGGGCGAGCGGGTGATGAACGGCCAGATCCGCCGCGGCGACGTGATCGACATCCGCGCGGTGATCTGGTTCGCCGACCTGCGCGATTCGACGCGGCTCTCGGCGTCGATGCCGCGCGCCGACTACCTCGCCCTGCTCAATCGCTATTTCGACTGCGTCGCCGGTCCGGTGCTCGATCACGGCGGCGAGGTGCTGCGCTACATCGGCGATGCGGCGCTTGCGATCTTCCCCGCCGCCACCGAGGGGCCCGAAACCCGCGACGCCTGCACCCGCGCCGTCGCGGCGGCGGAGGAAGCGCGGCGACGGCTGGAAAGCGTCAACACCGAGCGCGCCCTGGCGCAGCAGCATCCCATCGACTTCGGCATCGGCCTGCACGTCGGCGAGCTCACCTACGGCAACATCGGCGTGCCGGAGCGGCTTGAGTTCACGGTGATCGGCGAGGCGGCGAATCGCGCCGCGCGGTTACAGAACCAGAGCAAGATCCTGCACTGTCCGCTGGTGGTTTCGGAGGATTTTGCCCGCGAGCACGGCGGCCGCTGGCAGCGCCTCGGTTTCATGGATACCCGCGACGTCGCGGGCGGCGCGGCGGTGTTCGGACCGGCGGACTAACGCACCGCGCCGAGGTCGAAGCTCTGCCCCGGCTCGACGAAGCCGAGGAATCCGGTGCCTTGCGCATCCGGCCGCTCGATGCAGTTCTGGTGGTAGAGCCAGATCTTCTGGCGGATCTCGGGCTCCAGGGTGGCGAGCTCGTGGAAGTGGGCGTGCGCCCCCGAGGGCACGTCCATCGTCTCGCAGTCGTGGAAGATCAGGTCGGCCTTGGCGTACCAGGGATCGAGACGGTCGCGTTCGAAGCGGCAATCCGAGGTCAGCAGCATCCCACCCACCTCGGTTTCGAGGAACACCCCATAGGACCACATCAGGTACGCGCCGCCGCGCAGGTGGACGAGCGGCACGAGGTGGAAGTGCGCGCCCATCCAGGTGAAGCTGTCGTCGGTGGCGACCTCCTCGACGTCGAACAGGTGGCTGAGGTCGGCGAGGCCGAAATCGAGCAGCTCCATGCCACCCTTCAGGCAGTTTTCCCACAACGGACGGCGAATCGGCTCAGGCACGAACAGCGGAATCCGCCTGCCCTGGCCCATGAAATAGCTCTTCAGCCCGAGCCATTCGAGGCCGCCGACATGGTCGCCGTGGAGATGACTGATATAGACCGCGTCGATATCCGAATAGCCGAGCCCCAGGGCGCGCAAGGCCCAGCGCGCATCCGAACCGCAGTCGAACAGGAGGCGGCGGGTCGCGCCGGTCTCGGGATCGGCGGTCTCGAAGAGCATGTTGCTGTGAAAATTTCCCGGTATGGTCGAGAAGGCCGCGCCCGTACCAATAAAAGTCAAACGCATATGGATTGATCCCTTCATTCTCCGGACCGGGACGAGCCGTCATCATACCTATTCCTTGTTATATAGGTAATCTTTCGTCTCAACTGTGCGCTGGATTACACCAGCCGGAGCTTGCGCCGACCCGGCGGAGCCGGTATTCCTCGCCGATGACCATTCTCCCGACCGCCACCGTGCAACTCGACAAGGCCGCTGCCAAGCGCATCGCGGAAGGCTTCCCCTGGGTGTTCAAGGGCGACGTCGCCTGGACGTCCGCCCTCGACCTGTGCGAGCCGGGGGAGATCGTCCGGTTTTGCGATTCGCGCCTGCGCACCCTCGGCGTCGGCATGTTCAACCCGCGCACCGAGCTGTGCGGGCGAATCCTGATGCTCGGCGAGCGCGCCGTGGTCGACGCCGGGCTGCTGTTCCGCCGCCTCGAGCGTGCGTTGAACAAACGCAGCCGCGCCTTCGCCGTTCCGCACTACCGCTGGGTCCATGCCGAGGGCGACGAACTCCCCGGACTGGTGATCGACCGTTACGGCGACGTCTTGAGCGTGCAGGTCACCACCGCCGGAATGGAGCGCCTCAAGCCGCTCTGGGAGCCCGCGCTCCACACCCTCGCCAGCCCGAAGACGATCGTTTGGCGCAACGACCTGCCGAGCCGCCGCCAGGAAGGCCTCTCCCTCGAGCCCGGGCTTTGGGGGGACGCTCTCGAAGGTCCGGTGGCGGTGATCGAAGGCCCGGTGACCTTCCGCGCCGACTTGGTGGAGGGGCAGAAGACCGGCTGGTTTTTCGACCAGCGCGCCAACCGCCAGCACGTCGCCGAGTTCGCCAAGGACGCAAGCCTGCTCGACCTCTATTCCCACGCCGGAGGCTTCGGCCTACCCGCCGCGGTCGCAGGCGCAGCCGAAGTCCACATGGTCGACGTCTCGGCACTCGCCCTCGCCCTCTCGCGCCGCGCGGCGGAGGAGATGGGCGTCGACCCGTGCTGCCGCTGGACCGAGGCCGAGGTCTTCGCCTTCCTCGACCCGGAAGCCGACGACGGCAAACGCTACGACGTGGTGGTGGTAGACCCGCCCGCGTTCATCAAGGACCGCCGCAAGATCCCGGCAGGCCTCGCCGGATACCGCAAGCTCGCGCGGATGGCGGCGGTGAAGACCAAGCCGAACGGCATCTTCTTCATGGCGTCGTGCTCGCACCACGCCCACCCGCCGCAGTTCCGCGCCGCCGTCGAGGCGGG
>LUYR01000115.1 GCA_001603335.1 Rhodospirillales bacterium Alpha_05
CGTGGAACGCTTCCGCGGCCTGAAGGCGACGGCGGACCTCGTTGACGCGGATTCCGGCGAAGTGGTCGTCGAAGCAGGCAAGAAGATCACGGCCCGCCAGGCCAAGCAGCTTGCCGAAAAGGGCCTGAAGGCGATCCGCGCCACCGAGGAAGACCTGCTGGGCAATTATCTGGCCGAGGATATCGTCAATCCCGAAACGGGTGAGATTTTCCTCGAGGCCGGTGACGAGATCGACGACAAGACCCTGAAAGTCCTGCTCGATACCGGCGCCAGCGAGGTGCATTTCCTCGACATCGACCATGTGAACGTGGGCGGCTACATCCGCAACACGCTTGTGGCCGACAAGAACGAGACCCGCCAGGAAGCGCTGTTCGACATCTACCGTGTGATGCGCCCGGGCGAGCCGCCAACGCTGGAAACGGCGGAAGCAATGTTTCAGTCGCTGTTCTTCGATTCCGAGCGCTACGATCTTTCGGCCGTGGGCCGCGTGAAGATGAACATGCGCCTGGAGCTCGATTGCCCCGACACCGTGCGCGTGCTGCGCAAGGACGACATCGTCGCCGTGGTGAAGACGCTGGTCGAACTGCGCGACGGCAAGGGCGAGATCGATGACATCGACAATCTCGGCAACCGTCGTGTCCGTTCCGTCGGCGAGCTTATGGAGAACCAGTACCGCGTCGGCCTGCTGCGCATGGAGCGCGCGATCAAGGAACGCATGTCCTCGATCGAGATCGACACGGTCATGCCGCAGGATCTGATCAACGCGAAGCCGGCGGCTGCCGCCGTGCGCGAGTTCTTCGGTTCCTCGCAGCTTTCGCAGTTCATGGACCAGACCAACCCGCTCTCCGAGATCACCCACAAGCGCCGCCTGTCGGCCCTTGGACCGGGCGGTCTGACGCGTGAGCGTGCCGGCTTCGAGGTTCGCGACGTTCATCCGACGCATTACGGCCGCATCTGCCCGATTGAGACGCCGGAAGGCCCGAATATCGGTCTGATCAACTCGCTGGCCACCTTCGCCCGGGTCAACAAATACGGCTTCATCGAGAGCCCGTATCGCAAGATCGTCGATGGCAAGGTCACGCAGGACGTGGTCTATCTGTCGGCCATGGAAGAGGCCAAGCACTACGTCGCACAGGCCAACGCCGTGATCGACCAGAATGGCAGCTTCGCCGAGGAATTCGTCATCTGCCGTCATGCCGGCGAGGTGATGATGGCCCCGCGCGAGAATGTCGATCTGATGGACGTGTCGCCGAAGCAGCTCGTTTCGGTCGCTGCCGCGCTCATCCCGTTCCTCGAGAACGACGACGCCAACCGCGCTCTGATGGGCTCGAACATGCAGCGTCAGGCCGTGCCGCTGGTGCGTGCCGAGGCTCCGTTCGTGGGCACCGGCATGGAGCCGATCGTTGCCCGTGATTCGGGCGCTGCCATTGCGGCCCGCCGCACCGGCATCGTCGATCAGGTGGACGCGACGCGTATCGTTATCCGCGCCACGGAAGACGTGGATGCCTCTCAGTCGGGCGTCGACATCTACCGCCTGATGAAGTTCCAGCGTTCCAACCAGAACACCTGTATCAACCAGCGTCCGCTGGTGCGTGTGGGCGACCGGGTGAACAAGGGTGACATCCTGGCCGACGGTCCGTCGACGGATCTTGGCGATCTGGCGCTTGGCCGCAACGTGCTCGTCGCCTTCATGCCCTGGAACGGCTACAACTACGAGGATTCCATCCTCCTGTCCGAACGCATCGTCCGCGATGACATCTTCACCTCGATCCATATCGAGGAGTTCGAGGTGATGGCGCGCGATACGAAGCTCGGGCCGGAAGAAATCACGCGCGACATTCCGAACGTTTCGGAAGAGGCGCTGAAGAACCTCGATGAGGCAGGCATCGTCTATATCGGCGCCGAGGTGCAGCCGGGTGACATTCTGGTCGGTAAGATCACGCCGAAGGGTGAAAGCCCGATGACGCCGGAAGAGAAGCTTCTGCGCGCCATCTTCGGTGAAAAGGCTTCCGACGTGCGTGACACCTCCATGCGCATGCCGCCCGGGACCTACGGCACCATCGTCGAAGTGCGCGTGTTCAACCGCCACGGCGTCGAGAAGGACGAGCGCGCCATGGCCATCGAGCGCGAGGAGATCGAGCGCCTGGCCAAGGACCGCGACGACGAGCAGTCGATCCTCGACCGCAACGTCTATGCGCGTCTTGCCGCCATGCTTGAAGGCAAGCAGGCAATTGCGGGACCGAAGGGCTTCAAGAAGGGCGGTGCGCTCTCCGATGAAGTGCTGGATGAGTATCCGCGTTCGCAGTGGTGGCAGTTCGCCGTCGAGGACGAGAAGCAGCAGGAGGCTCTCGAAGCGCTTCGTGCCCAGTACGACGAATCCAAGAAGGCGCTCGAGCAGCGCTTCATGGACAAGGTCGAGAAGGTGCAGCGCGGTGACGAGATGCCCCCCGGCGTCATGAAGATGGTCAAGGTCTTCGTTGCGGTGAAGCGCAAGATGCAACCCGGCGACAAGATGGCCGGCCGTCACGGAAACAAGGGCGTTGTCTCGCGCATCGTTCCGGTCGAGGACATGCCGTTCCTCGATGACGGCACGCATGTGGACATCGTGCTCAACCCGCTCGGCGTGCCAAGCCGCATGAATGTCGGCCAGATTCTGGAGACGCATCTTGGCTGGGCCTGCGCCGGCATGGGCAGGCAGATCGGCGAGCTGATCGACGCCTACAAGGAGAGCGGCGATATCAAGCCGTTGCGTCACACCATCGAGGCGATCATTCCCGAGAATGACCGCAACGAGCCGGTGCGCCAGTATGATGACGATAGCGTCATCCGTCTGGGCGAGCAGATGCGTCGCGGCGTGTCCATCGCAACGCCGGTCTTCGACGGTGCGCATGAGGCCGACATCAACGTGATGCTCGAGCAGGCCGGCATGAAGAGCAGCGGTCAGGTGACGCTGTTCGACGGCCGTACGGGTGAACCTTTCGATCGCCAGGTGACTGTCGGCTATATCTACATGCTGAAGCTGCATCACCTTGTCGACGACAAGATCCACGCCCGCTCGATCGGCCCGTACTCGCTCGTCACGCAGCAGCCGCTGGGCGGCAAGGCGCAGTTCGGCGGCCAGCGCTTCGGCGAAATGGAGGTCTGGGCGCTGGAAGCTTACGGCGCGGCCTATACGCTGCAGGAGATGCTGACGGTGAAGTCGGACGACGTTGCCGGCCGCACGAAGGTCTACGAAGCCATCGTTCGTGGCGACGACACCTTCGAGGCAGGCATTCCGGAGAGCTTCAACGTTCTCGTCAAGGAAATGCGCTCGCTGGGCCTCAATGTGGAGCTGGAAAACTCCCGCATCGAGGGTGCCGAGCAGGAGCAGCTTCCCGACGCGGCGGAATAAGCCTTATCGCGCCGCGGGTT
>LUYR01000116.1 GCA_001603335.1 Rhodospirillales bacterium Alpha_05
GACCGCGCCGCCCGACGGGCTCTACTTCGTCGACGCGCGCTACGACTAGATTCCCTCGATACCGGGGATGATGTCGATCTCCGGCAATCCGCCCGCCAAACCGGCGATGTAGACCGCATAGCCGACGACGAGGACGAACCCGAGCGCGCGCGGCACGTGCCGCAGCCCGAGCACCACGCCGACCAGCGCGAGGCTCGACAGCGCCAACACCCAGGTGTCGCGCACCGCGATCTCGTGCGGCACCGCAATCGGCGTCACCAGCGCGGTCACGCCGAGAATCCCCAAGATGTTGAAGGTATTGCTGCCGACGATGTTGCCGAGGGCGACGTCGCTCTCCTTCTTGATCGCGGCCATGATCGCGGTCACCAACTCGGGCAGCGAGGTGCCGATCGCCACCACGGTGACGCCGATCAGGCTCTGGGACACGCCCCAGTGCGTCGCCAGCTCCACCGCCGCGTTGACCAGGAACCGCGCGCCCAGCATCACCCCCGCCAAGCCCAGCAGAGTCAGGCCGAGCCCCGCCCAGACGCCGAGCGGAAGCTCCGGCGTGTCCTTCAACTCCGCTTCGCCCTCGCGGATCTTGCGCATCGCGGTGTCGCGCTTGTCGGCCCAAATCGTGCCGATGGTGTAAACCACCAAGGTCGCCAGGAGCGCCGCGCCGACCCACCGCGACACCTCGCCCCAGACCAGCAAACCCACCACCGCCGCCGTCGCCGCCGCCATCACCAGCATGTCGCGCCGCACGCCCGGCGCATCCGCCGCCACCGGCGACAGCAACGCCGCCACGCCCATGATCAGCATTACGTTGGCGATGTTGGAGCCGACCACGTTGCCCACCGCGATCGCGGGCGCGCCGATCAAGGCCGCCTGAAGGCTCGCCAGCAGTTCCGGCGTCGAGGTGCCGAAGCCCACCAGCGTCAGCCCGATCACCAGCGGCGAAATCCCCGCCACCCGCGCCACCGCCACCGCGCCGCGCACCAATACGTCGCCGCCCACCACCAGCAGCACCAATCCGCCCAACAGCTCGATCGCCAGCATTCCCAACTCCTCAGGTTCGCAAAGCACGTGGGGGGACGAATGAGACGGGTCAAGGTCCGGGCTCCGCCCGGGCCCGCCGGGGTCGCGGACCCCGGGCCCCATAAGTTTTGGTTTTTGCGCGAAGCGCGATACAGCCATCACGCGGCGTGACGGTCGATTGCGCTACGCGCGCAAAACAAATGGGGTCGAGGGGACCGAGTCCCCTCGCGGGCCCGGGCAGAGCCCGGACCTTACGACGCCGCGCGCAGCAACTGGCTGTTGGCGGGCGGGAACCCGAGGTGGGTTTCGCGGAACCAGCGGACGCAGCGTTGCGCGAGGGCTTCGGTAGCGTCGACGATGAATGGGTCGGGCTCGGGGAGGGCGGCGGGGATTTCGGTACAGGCGAGGATCACCGCTTTGGCGCCGCGTTCGCGGTGGGCCTCGATCGCCTGGGTGAAGATCGCGCGGGCGGCGTCGATGCGTCCGGCCTTGACCAGGGTGATGCCCTGGCCGACGGCGGCGATTTCCGGCCCGGTGGATTCGGCGATCGGCCAGCGGACTTGGTCGAGGCGGTTTTCGTAGACCCGTGCCGCGCGGGTGCCCTGGGTGGAGAGGATGGCGATCGGGCCGCCCTCGGGGAGGACGGCGGCGAGGCGGTCGGCGACGGCGTCGACGATGTGGAGAATCTCCGGCAGGTCGGGGCCGACGAGCGCGGAATACCAGTAGTGGGCGGTATTGCAGGGGATCGCCACGACCGAGGCTCCGGCGCGGCCGAGTTCGCGCAGGCCGAGGCGCAGCGCGGGCAGCGGGTTTTCGCCGCCTTGGGTGATGTAGCGCGAACGGTCGGGGATTTGCGGCACCGAGCGGACGATGAACGGCATGTGTTGCTGGTCGGTTTCGGCCACGTCCGCCGCGACGAGTTTGGCGAGGAAATCGACCGTCGCCAACGGGCCCATGCCACCCAGAACACCCAACATTTTTCCGTCCTCCTTGTGATCCGATGGTCCGAAGGTGGCCCGTGGGGCGGGGCCGGGTCCAACGCCGTTTCGGAATTGGTTATGCAAATTCGGAATAACGGTGTTTGATTTGTGGGCAACCGCTTGGAGGACGGACGATGGAATTGGCGTGGTTGGAGGACTTTCTCGCGCTGTCGGTGACCTTGAACTTTTCGCGGGCGGCGGAGGCGCGCAATGTCACCCAGTCGGCGTTCAGCCGCCGCATACGCAATCTGGAGTTGTGGGTCGGAGCGCGTCTGGTGGACCGTTCGGTCTATCCGGCGACCCTCACCCCGGCGGGCGTCGGCTTTCGCGCATTTGCCGACGACATGGTGCGCGAGCTCTATCAGGCGCGCGACGAGGCACAGGGGCGGAGCGCCGGGAAAGGCGCGGTGATCGACTTTGCCGCACTCCACACCCTGGCGCTGGCGTTCTTTCCCGCCTGGATCCGGCGGCTGGAAGACAGCCTCGGGCCGCTCAAGACCCGGATGGCGGCGACCAACGTGCACGACTGCATCGACGCGTTGGCCTCCGGCGGCTGCGATTTGATGCTCTGCTACAGCCACCCGATCGTGCCCACCGCGGTGGATTCGAGCCGCTTCCCGTCGCTGCGGCTGGCGCGCGACCGGGTGTTGCCGGTTTGCGCCCCAGGCGTTGACGGAACAGCGGTTTTCGGCCTCGGGCCGGGCGAGGTCGCGCCCTATCTCTGCTACACGCCCGACAGCTTCCTCGGCCGCGTGGTGCAGGTGATCGTCGACCGCGAGGGGATCGGCGGCCGCCTCGACTTCTGCTACGAGAACTCGATGTCGGAGGCACTGAAGGCCGCCGCGCTGGAGCAGCAGGGAATCGCCTGGCTGCCCGAGAGCGCGATCCGCCGCGAGCTCGCCGAAGGTCGGCTGGTGGCGGTGGGCGACGCCAAGCTGACCATGGCCATGGACATCCGGCTCTACCGCGCGGTGGAGCGCAACCGTAAGGAAGTGCAGCGGCTGTGGTCGGCGGCGGTGCAGCTGGCGGCGGAAAATGCATAAAATCGTATGCGTCGCTCTCGAAACCACCGACGCGATCCCCACATAGGAGGTTCCACCATTGGTTTAGAGCGCCGGTGGACGGCGTTCGGTTTTGGGGCGGGAACCCACGCGGCAGATGACGGCGTTTTTGCGTGTTTTCGGTTTGGTTCTTGGGTTGGTTGGGGGAGCCGGCGCCGCAGTCGCCCAAGACTGCGCTGCGACGCGCACCATTCTCGTACTGCATTCCTACGCGCCCGACTATTCCTGGACCCAGGCGCAAAACGAGGGCATCGCCCGCGCCTTCACCGCCCAGCCCTGCCCGCCGCACGTCCGGATCGAGTACCTCGATTCCAAGTACGTCCAGACCGAGGCGTACTTCGCCGAACTCGCGCAGATTCTCGCCTCGAAGTACCAGGGCGCGCAGATCGACGGGGTGATCACCACCGACAACTCCGCCTTCGACTTCGTTCAACGCTACGGTCGGGGGATTTACGGTGCGGTGCCGACGGTTTCGGGCGGACTCAACGCCTTCAACCGCACCCCGCCGCGCCCGCCGGTGGTCGCGGCGCTGCCCGAGATCGCCGACCACGTCGGCACCCTGCGCCAGGCCTACCGCCAGAACCCGACCGCCCGCGACGTCTACGCGATCGTCGACACCACCGTCACCGGCATCGCGATCGCGACGGAAA
This sequence comes from Rhodospirillales bacterium Alpha_05, assembly GCA_001603335.1. Taxonomy (GTDB): domain Bacteria; phylum Pseudomonadota; class Alphaproteobacteria; order Rhodospirillales; family Rhodospirillaceae; genus Oleispirillum. The sequence continues at coordinate 3,709 of LUYR01000116.1, forward strand.
TCCGCGACGACATGAAGCTCGCCAAGCTGCCGCTGAGCCTTCACATGCTCGAGAATCTCACCCTCGAAGAGATCGAGACCGAGCTCGCGGCGCTGCCCTCCGACGCCATCGTCTACCTCGTGCCGTTCTTCCGCGATGCCGCCAACCAGGCCTATGCCGAGGGCGAGGTGGCCCGTCGCGTCGTCGCCGCCACCAAGGCGCCGGTCTATGCCTCGTGGGTGTCGGAGGTGAGGAACGGCGTCGTCGGCGGGCGCACGATCTCGGGCCTGCGCCTCGGCGAGGAGGCGGCCCAGGCCCTCAGCCGCTGGCTCGACGGCGCGGCCTACGCGGTGCCGCTGCCGGTCCACCCGACCCATATCGACCTCTACGACGAAGTGGCGCTCAAGGCGCACCGCATCGACGCGGCGCTGCTGCCGGGTGACGCGACGATCCTCAACCGCCCGCCCAGCCTGTGGGAGCGCCACCACAACATCCTTATTCCCGCCGCCGCGGTGATCGCCCTGCTCGCGGCGCTGCTCGTCGCCACCGTGGTGACGCTGCGCGGCCAGCGCCTGATCAACGCCTCGAACGAACGGGTTCTGGCGATGAACCGCGAGGTGATCGAGACCCAGCGCGAGGTGGTGGCGACGCTCGGCGAGGTGATCGAGGCGCGCTCGCTCGAAACCGCCAACCACGTGCACCGCGTCGCCGCGATTTCGCGCTTTCTCGGCGCGCAGGTGGGGATGAGCGCGGCGGAGCTCGACATTCTCGAGGGCGCGTCGCCGCTCCACGACGTCGGCAAGATCGGCATCCCCGAAGAGATCCTCGCCAAACCCGGCAAGCTGACGCCGGAGGAATTCGAGGTGATCAAGACCCACACCTCGATCGGCCAGCGCATCCTCCGGAACTCCACCCGCACCCTGATGCACGCCGCCTGCACCATCGCCCACGAGCACCACGAGCGCTGGGACGGCAAGGGCTACCCACGCGGCCTCGAAGGCGAGGAAATCCACCTGATGGCGCGCATCACCATGCTCGCCGACGTCTACGACGCGCTGCTCTCCGAGCGTTGCTACAAGCCCGCCTGGCCGGAGCCCGAGGCCCTCGCCTTCATCCTGAGCGAACGCGGCACGATGTTCGACCCGACGCTGGTGGATATCCTGATCGACAACATCGTCGAGGTCCGCGCGATCCGGGCCGCGCTCGCCGACGATCCGGGCTCCCGCGTGCGGTTTCGCCGCCCGCCGTCGGCCATTGCCGAAACGGAGGCCCTCGCCTGACCGAAAGGCCCGTCGGGGATACGGCTTTGGTTGGCGTTGACGGGAAGACTGGAACGCCTCTACCCTGTGCCCGGTGGTTTTGGTTGTCCGAGGATGAAATGAACGACGACACCGTCTCCCTGGTGATCGACGGCCGGGCGGTTTCCGCACCGCCGACCGCCTCGATCATCCAGGCGTTTTCCGCTTCCGGCGGCGCGCTGGTCTCCAACGTCGGCTGCATGGGCCAGGGCGTCTGCGGCTCGTGCCGCTGCATGGTGCGGCGCGAGGGCTCGCGCGAGGTGAGCATGGAGCTCGGCTGCGAAACCCCGGTCGAGGCCGGAATGCAGGTCGCCTTCGTCTCCTACTTCCAACCCAAGCGCCCGCACGTCTACGACCTCGACGCGCTCACCGACAGCTGGCAGATCCTCGACGCGATGGACGAAACCTTCCCGCAGGCGAAATCCTGCCGCCACTGCGGCGGCTGCGACCGCGCCTGTCCGCGCGGGCTCGACGTGCAGAAGGGCGTGGAATACGCCGTCCTCGGTGACGTCCAGGCGGCGCGCGAGGTGTTCACCGAGTGCATCATGTGCAACCTTTGCACCCTGGCCTGCCCCGAGCGCATCCGCCCCAACCACCTCGGCCTGTTCATCCGCCGCGCGCTCGCCGCGTTGACGCTCCGCCCGCAGGAGCTGATGCGCCGCCTGCGCCAGATCGAGAACGGCACGCTGACCGTCGATACCTCCACCGTCGACGACGCCCGCAACTAGGAGACGCCCCGTGACCGCGATTCCCTACGCCGAGGCGCTCGAAAGCTACCGCGCCAACGCAAGCGCCTTTCCGCTGCGGCCCGATGACGCGACGATCGCCGAACTGATCGCCGCCCACCACCCCGACAGCACCGGCGGCAAGGCGGTGCCCTTGAAGATCGGCGTCAACGCCGGGATGCTCTGCCAGCCCCAGGTCGCGGCGCTGCTCCAGACCAACGCGCTGATCGAGGACGTCGACATCGCCGGGGCGGAAATCCTCAACACCGATATCCTGGTGATCGGCGGCGGCGGTGCGGGTGCGGCGGCGGCGCTCACGGCGGCGGGGATCGGTGCGCGGGTGATCCTCGCGACCAAGCTGCTGCTGGGCGATTCCAACACGGTGATGGCGGAGGGCGGCATCCAGGCCGCGGTCGGCGACGACGACAGCCCGCAGCGCCACTTCGAGGACACCTTCAAGGCCGGACACCGCGTGGCGGACAAGGAGCTGGTGGCGCAGCTGGCGCTCGACGGGCCCGACGTGATCCGCTGGCTGATCAAGCTCGGCATGTCGTTCGACGTGGTCGGCCACCGCCCCTTCGGCGGCACGTTGAAGCGCAAGACCCCGGGCGGCGCCACCGCGCCGCGCATCCTCTCCTACCGCGACTTCACCGGCCTCGAGATGATGCGGGTGCTGCGCGAGGCGGTCGGCCTGCATCGCGGCATCCAGGTGATGGACCGCTCGCCGGCGGTCGAACTCCTCTCCGACGAGCGCGGCGGCTGCGCGGGTGCGGTGGTCTATTCGCTCGAACACCACCGCTTCGTCCTCGTCCGCGCGCGGCGCACCATCCTCGCCACCGGCGGCAGCGGGCGGCTGCATTTGAACGGCTTCCCCACCTCGAACCACTACGGCGCGACCGCCGACGGCCTGGTGCTCGCCTACCGCATGGGCGCGAAACTGCGCGAGATGGACAGCTTCCAGTATCACCCCACCGGCATCGCCCACCCGGCGCACCTCGCGGGCGGCCTGGTCTCCGAGGCGGCGCGGTCGGAAGGCGCAAAGCTGATCAACGGCCTGGGCGAACGCTTCATCGACGAATTGAAGCCGCGCGACGTGGTGGCGAGCGCGATCCTGCGCGAAATCCAGGACGGCCGGGGCATCACCCGCGAAGGCCAGACCGGCGTGTTCCTCGACGTGCCGGGGCTGGTGGCGGATAAGCCCGGCATCCTCGACAGCACCCTGATCTCCCTCGCCCACCTCGCGAAGAAGTGCCACATCGACCCGACCGCCGAGCCGCTGCTGGTGACGCCGACGCTGCACTACCAGAACGGCGGCGTCGCGATCGACAAGCACGGCCAGTCGTCGGTGCCCGGCCTGTTCTGCGTCGGCGAGATCTCGGGCGGCATCCACGGCCGCAACCGGATGATGGGCAACGCGCTGCTCGACATCATCAGCTTCGGCCGCCGCGCCGGGGCGCACGCGGCGGAGGCCCGCGCCGAGGCGTATTCGAGCCGCGCCGGGATCGGCCACATCCACGACTGGCAGCGCC
>LUYR01000117.1 GCA_001603335.1 Rhodospirillales bacterium Alpha_05
GGCAGGACCGGCGGCGCTTCGTGCCGCCGCATCGCCGCGCCGTCGGCTATGTGTTCCAGGAGGCGAGCCTGTTCCCGCACCTGTCGGTCACCGGCAACCTCATCTTCGGCCAGCGCCGCGCCGCCGCGCGCGGCATCGCGTTTGACGAGGTGGTGGCGCTGCTCGGTTTGGGCGGGTTGCTGGAGCGTGCCCCGGCGCGGCTCTCCGGCGGGGAACGGCAACGAGTCGCGATCGGCCGGGCGCTCCTCAGCCAGCCCCGTCTGCTTCTTATGGATGAGCCGCTCTCGGCGCTGGATGCTGCGGGGAAAAGCGAGATTATCGTCTATCTCGAACGGCTTCACGACGTTTTGTCCATCCCGCTGATCTACGTCACCCACGACATGGGGGAGGTGGAGCGCCTGGCGGATCATCTGGTGCTGTTGGAGCGTGGGCGGGTGGTCGGCGCCGGGGATCTGCACGCCATGCTGGCAAGCGGCGCGCACCCGCTCAGCCGCCGTTCCGGCGCGGCGGCGGTGATCGAGGGTCGAGTGATCGCGCGCGACGCGGCGTACGACATTGCGCGCGTTGCGGTTGCGGGGGCCGAGATCGTGATGCCCCTCGGGGAGGCGGCGGTGGGCGCGCACCGCCGCCTGCGGATCAGGGCCGACGACGTCAGCATTTGCCGCGTCGCACCGCCGGACACCTCGATTCTCAACGTTCTCCCGGCAAGAATTGTGGAAATCCTGGCCGATGAAGGCCATCAGGCGACCCTGGTTCTAGCCCTCGGCGAGTCCGGAGACGGCGCGCGCCTGCTCTCGCGGATCAGCCGAAAATCCCGCGACACCCTCGGCCTCGCACCCGGCGACGCGGTGTTCGCCCAGGTGAAGGGCGTAGCCCTGGCCTAATTGGGCCGCACGCGCAAAAAGGGAGGCAAATTTCTTTGCTCCCGCATAGGGGGTGGTCGGCGAGTCTCGTCGCTGCCCGGGGGCGAAGCCTGAGATCCGCAATTATCAACCGCTGATAGTCATTCCACGGCGTAAAATTTTTCGGTTTTGGAAACAGAGTGCTACCGCGCGCACAGCGTACGCGGGTGTGAGAGACAAAAAATCCCGGTTGAGTAGTTCTCTCCTGAAAGGTCACCATCGAGGTCGGGAGATTCGTCCCGGAAGGCTTGGTTTGCGCCTTTCGGGGGAGGGTTTGGCCATCGGGGGATGTGACGGATGCTGGCGATGGGAAACTACCGGATCGGGACGCGGATTCTCTGCGGTTTTGCGATTCTCACCGTGCTGATCGGTGTCGTCGCCGTCTCCGCCTATCTCAACGGCGGGCGCTTCCGCTCCGAGATCAGCGAGTATGCGCGGGTCTCGGGCAACAGCGCGCGGATCGCCAAGATCGCGGAATCCCTCGCCGACGTGCAGGGCGACGTCGGCATGTTCGTGGTCGCCTCCGACCAGGTCTCTGCCCAGCACATCAAGGATCATCTCTCGCGCATCCACGACGAGGTTCAGGCGCTCGTTGCCCTGACCCGTAACCCCGAACGCCGCGCCCTGCTGGAACAGGGTGCAGCCTCGGTGCGCGACTACGCCGCCGAGTTCGGCAAGATCGCCGAGCTCGACGCCGCCAACGCCGTGGAGGTCAAGACCGGCATCGGCGCCTCCGGGCCGCAGCTCTACACCGGGTTGATGCAGATCAAGGCCGCCGCCGACGACGCCAATGCCTTCGAGGCGAGCGCGATGGCGGGCGGTGCGCTCGAGGCGTTGATGTCGACCCGCTTCGACGTCGTCCGCTTCCTCCGTACTCCCGATCCGAAGGTGGTGCTCTCGATGCGCGCCTCGATGTCGCGCTTCGTCGAGCAGGCCGGCCGCTTGCCCAGCCTGATGCCGAACGCGGCGCTGCGCGATCAAGCGCGCGGCATGGTCGAGGGCGCGTCCCGCTACCAGCAGTCGTTCGACCGCGTCGTGGCGATGCGCAACGAGATCAAGCTCGCCGCCGATACCCGGATGATCCCGAAGGCCGAGGTGTTCGAGGCCAAGCTCGCCGAAATCACCAAGGGGCAGGAGGCCAACCTTGCCGCCACCCTGAGCGGTTCGCTCGCCGCCATCGACCAAACCAGCATGATGATCCTGGGCTTGGCGGCGGTCGCGCTATTGATCGCGGTGGCCTCGGGCACGGTGATCGGCCGCGGAATTTCGCTGCCGGTGCAGCGGATGACCGGGGCGATGCGCGCGCTTGCCGGGGGCAACCTCGCCACCGAAGTCCCGGCGCGCGGGCGCAAGGACGAGCTCGGCGACATGGCCGAGGCGGTTCAGGTGTTCAAGGACAACGCGCTCAAGGTCAAGGCGCTCGAAGCCGAGAGCGCGGCGCAGAAGCGCCAGGCGGAAGCCGACCGCCGCGCCGCGATGGACCAACTCGCCGACGAGTTCGAGAACAGCGTCGGCCACGTCATCGAACGGGTCGCGGCCGCGGTGGCCGAACTCCAGGCGGC
>LUYR01000118.1 GCA_001603335.1 Rhodospirillales bacterium Alpha_05
TTGGGCGAAGTCCCCGGCGGCGAGGCGATCCGCAAGACTCTCGAGGACGCCAAGCCGCTGGTGATCGGCCAGCCGACCGGCGCCTACAACCGGGTCTTGAAGGCGGTCGGCGATGCGTTCGCCGACCGCGACTCCGGCGGACGCGGGCTCCAGACCTTCGATTTGCGCATCGCGATCCACGCGCTCACCGCGATCGAGGCGGCGATGCTCGACCTGTTCAGCCGCTTCCTCGGCCTGCCGGTGGCGGATTTGCTGGGCGAAGGACGGCAGCGGGATTCGGTTCCGATCCTCGGCTACCTCTTCTACGTCGGCGACCGCACCAGAACCGACCTCCCCTACCGCGCCGACACCAGGGCGAAGGACGACTGGTTCCGCCTGCGCGACGAGGTGGCGCTCACCCCCGAAGCGGTGGTGCGCCTCGCCGAGGCGACGCAGGCGCGCTACGGCTTCAAGGACTTCAAGCTGAAAGGCGGCGTGCTCGCGGGCGAGGAGGAGATGGCGGCGGGCGCGGCGCTCAAATCCCGCTTCCCCGACGCGCGGATTTCCGTCGACCCCAATGGCGCGTGGTCGCTCGACGAGGCGATCCGCCTCGCCAAGGCCAACCCCGGCGTGCTCGCCTATGCCGAGGACCCGTGCGGCGCGGAGCAGGGTTACTCGGGCCGCGAGGTGATGGCGGAGTTCCGTCGCGCCACCGGCCTGCCCACCGCCACCAACATGATCGCCACCGACTGGCGGCAGATGGGCCACGCGGTGACGCTCCAGGCGGTCGACATCCCGCTCGCCGACCCGCACTTCTGGACGCTGCGCGGTGCGGTGCGGGTGGCGCAGATGTGCCGCGACTGGGGCCTCACCTGGGGCTCCCACTCCAACAACCACTTCGACATCTCGCTTGCGATGTTCACCCACGCCGCCGCCGCCGCGCCCGGCAAGATCACCGCCATCGACACCCACTGGATCTGGCAGGACGGCCAGAACCTCACCAAGAACGCGCCGCAGATCGTCGGCGGCCAGGTGGCGCTGCCGAAGTCGCCCGGCCTCGGCGTCGAGATCGACCTCGACGCGCTCGAAGCCGCGCATCAGGTGTACAAATCCCACGGCCTCGGATCGCGCGACGACGGCGTCGCGATGCAGTACCTCGTCCCCAACTGGCGCTTCGACAACAAGCGCCCCTGCCTGGTTCGCTAAACCTCGAACACTTGCCAAAGGAGTTGCGTGTCATGGACTTGCCAGTGAATGCCTTCAAGCGGCGGTTGGCCGCGGGAGAGCAACAGATCGGCCTGTGGTCGCACCTGTCGAGCTACATCTCCACCGAGGTGATCGCGGGCGCGGGCTTCGACTGGATCGTTCTCGACGCCGAGCATTCGCCCAACGACCCCCTCACCATCCTGCCCCAGCTCCAGGCCTGCGCCGAGGGCACCGCCGCACCGGTGGTGCGGGTGCCGTGGAACGACACCGCGCTGATCAAGCGCTACCTCGACATCGGCGCGCAGACCCTGCTGGTGCCCTACGTGCAGAACGCCGAGGAGGCGCGCTCGGCGGTCGAGGCGATGCGCTACCCGCCGCGCGGCATGCGCGGCTTCACCGGCCTGTCGCGGGCTTCCCGCTTCGGCCGGGTGAAGAACTATTTCGCCCGCGCCGAGCAGGAACTCTGCCTGATCGTCCAGGTCGAGACCGGCGAAGCGCTTGGCAATCTCGAAGCCATCGCGGGCGTGGACGGCGTGGACGCGATCTTCATCGGCCCCGGCGACCTCTCCGCCTCGCTCGGCTACCTGGGCGACCCGGGCAACCCGGAAATGCAGAAGATCATCATCGACACGATCAAGCGGATCCGCGCCTGCGGCAAGCCCGCGGGCATCCTCACCGCCGACGAGACGCTCGCGCGTCTCTATATGCAAAGCGGCACCACCTTCACCGCCGTCGGCGCCGACATCGCCCTGCTCGCGCGCGGCGCCGAAGCATTGGCGGCGCGTTACAAAACCTGACGAAAAGGAGTTTCACCGGATGACCAAACTCGGATTCATCGGCCTCGGGATCATGGGCAAGCCCATGGCGCAACACCTGATCGCCGGAGGGCACGAAGTCCACCTGCACACCCGTTCCGGCGTGCCGGACGACCTCGTCGCCGCCGGCGGCAAGGCCTGCGTCGACGCCGCAAGCGTCGCCCGGGCCGCCGAAGTCGTGATCACCATGCTGCCCGACACCCCGGACGTCGCCCGCGTGCTGTTCGGCGAAGGCGGCGTGGCCGAGGGGCTGTCGCCCGGCAAGATCGTCATCGACATGAGCTCGATCGGGCCGGTGGAAACCAAGGAATTCGCCGCGAAGATCGAAGCGTTGGGCTGCCGCTATCTTGATGCGCCGGTTTCGGGCGGCGAGGTCGGCGCCAAGGCGCAGACCCTCACGATCATGGTCGGAGGTCACGAAGACACCTTCGCCAAGGTGAAACCGCTGTTCGAGCTGATGGGCAAGAACATCACCCTGGTCGGCGAGAACGGCGCGGGGCAGATCACCAAGGTCGCCAACCAGATCATCGTCGCACTCACGATCGAGGCGGTGGGCGAGGCGCTGCTGCTCGCCTCCAAGGCGGGCGCGGACCCGGCGCGGGTGCGGCAGGCGCTGATGGGCGGCTTCGCCAATTCCAAGATCCTCGAAGTCCACGGCGAGCGGATGGTGAAGCGCACCTTCGATCCCGGCTTCCGCATCGCTTTGCACCAGAAGGACCTCAACCTCGCCCTCGGCACCGCCAAGGCGCTCGGCCTCAGCCTGCCCAACACCGCGACGGCGCAGGAACTCTTCAACGCCTGCGCCGCGCACGGAGGCGCGGGCTGGGATCACTCGGCGATGGTCAAGGCGCTCGAACTCCTCGCCGACCACAAGATCGTCGCGGACTGAACCTCGGACGGCGGCGGGCCGCGCCCGCCGCCTCAGGGCTTGCCGGTGGTGACGCGGTGGATGAGTTCGCCGCAGTCGGTGTCTTCGCCGACGCCCAGCTGGATCGTCGGGATCAGCGCGGCGAGCGGCGTCAGGAGCGTGCCGAGGATCGCCGCCGCGCCGCCG
>LUYR01000119.1 GCA_001603335.1 Rhodospirillales bacterium Alpha_05
GTTCATCGACCCGCTGACCCGCGCCGCGCTGCTCGAGCGTGCGGTGTGCGTCTGGCTGCGCGCCGATCTCGACCTCCTGGTGTTCCGCACCGCCGGGCGCACCACCCGCCCGCTTTTGTTGACCGGCGACCCGCGCGCGATCCTTGGCGAACTGATGGAAAAGCGCTATCCCGTGTACGCCGAAGCGCCGGTGACCGTGGACACGCGCAACGAAGCTTCCGAAATCACCACCGCGCGCGTGCTCGAAGCGATCGACGCATATTGGCAAGCCGAGGACCGATGAAACCCGAACCCGTTACCGTCACCGTGCCGCTGGGCGCGCGCAGCTACCCGATCCTGATCGGCTCCGGCCTGATCGACCGCGCCGGGGAGCTGATCGCTCCGTATCTGCGGCGGCCGCGCGTGCACATCGTCACCGACGCCAACGTCGCGCCGATCTATCTCGACCGCCTCCAGGCGGCGCTGACCGCCGCCGGGATCGCGAGCGCGGCGACGGTGGTGGCCGCGGGCGAGGCGTCGAAGTCGTTCGCGTCGCTCGAAACCCTGCTCGACGCGCTGCTCGACGCGCGGGTGGAACGCAAGACCACGCTGATCGCCCTGGGCGGTGGCGTGATCGGCGACCTCGCCGGGTTCGCCGCGGCGATCGTGCTGCGCGGCATCGACTTCATCCAGATTCCCACCACCCTGCTCGCCCAGGTCGACAGCGCGGTGGGCGGCAAGACCGGCATCGACACCCGCCACGGCAAGAACCTCGTCGGCGCGTTCCACCAGCCGCGCCTGGTGCTCTCCGACACCGACACGCTGGACACCCTGCCGCTGCGCGAAGTCCGCGCCGGATACGCCGAGATCGCGAAGTACGGCCTGATCGACCGCCCGGCATTCTGGGAATGGCTCGAAGCCCACGGTGCCGAGGTGATCGGCGAGGGCGTCGACACCGCCACCCGCGACGCCGCGCGCACCTACGCGATCGCCGAAAGCTGCCGTGCCAAAGCCGCGATCGTCGGCGAGGACGAAACCGAAAGCGGCGCGCGCGCCTTGCTCAACCTCGGCCACACCTTCGGCCACGCGTTCGAATCCCTCGCGGGCTTCGGCGACGCGGTGCGCCATGGCGAGGCGGTGGCGATCGGCATGGTGATCGCCTTCGCTCTCTCCGAGCGCGCCGGACTCTGCCCCGCGGGCCGCACCGACCGGATCGTCCGCCACTTGAAGTCTGTCGGCCTCCGTGCATCGCCGCACGACATCCCGCATGCCTACACCGTCGACGCGCTGTGGACCGCGATGCAGGGCGACAAGAAGGTGAGCGACGGCAAGATCGGCTTCGTCCTCGCCAAGGACATCGGCGGCGCGTTCACCACGTCCGACGTCGACCCGGCGGCGGTGCGTGCCACCCTCGCCGACGCGCTGGAGACGGCGCGATGATCCTGAGCGTCGCACTGATCGTCGTGCTGCTGGTGCTCTCGGCGTTCTTCTCGGGGGCGGAAACCGCGCTCACCGCGGCGTCGCGGCCGCTGATGCGCGAGCTCGACAAGCAGGGCGACAAGCGCGCCGCGATGGTCAACGACATGGACCAGCATCGCGATCGCCTGATCGGCACGATCCTGCTCGGCAACAACGCGGTCAACATCAGCGCCTCGGCGCTCGCCACCAGCCTCTTGATCTCGTGGTTCGGCCAGGCCGGCATCGCGCTCGCCACCCTCGGCATGACCCTGATCGTGCTGATCTTCTCCGAAATTCTGCCGAAGACCTACGCGATCCGCAACGCCAACGCGGTGGCGCTCAAGGTCGCGCCGTCGATGCGGGTGCTGACCTTCCTCCTGTCGCCGGTGATGATCGGCCTGAACGGCGTGATCGGCTTCGTCCTGAAGATCTTCGGGGTCAAGGAGAGCGAGAAGTCCCTCGCCCAGCACCTCACCGAACTGCGCGGCGCGATCGAGCTGCACACCGAGGAGCAGGAGGAGATCCGCCACGAGCGTGCGATGCTCCGCAGCATCCTCGAGCTGTCCGACGTCGAGGTCGGCGAGGTGATGACCCACCGCCGCGACCTCGTCACCGTCGACATCGATGCCCCGGTGGAAACGATCGTCGCCACCGTGCTCGACAGCCCGTTCACCCGCGTGCCGATCTACCAGGGCGATTCCGACAACATCGTCGGCGTGCTGCACGCCAAGGCGCTGTTCCGCGCGGTACGGAGCGCCACCGATCCGATCAGCGCCGCCGACGTCGCCAATCTCGCCGCCAAGCCGTGGTTCATCCCCGACACCACCTCGCTGCTCGACCAGTTGCAATCGTTCCGCACGCGGCGCGAGCATTTCGCCATCGTCGTCGACGAATACGGATCGCTGTTGGGGATCGTTACGCTCGAAGATATTCTTGAAGAAATCGTCGGAAATATCGACGATGAGCACGATATCGTTATAGCGGGCGTGCGCGCGCAGGCGGATGGTTCGTTCATCGTCGCGGGCGACGTCACAATTCGCGATCTCAATCGCGAGTTCGAGTGGTCGTTGCCCGACGAAGAGGCTACCACTATCGCCGGATTGGTGATCCATGAAAGCGAACGTATTCCCGAGCCGGGGCAAGTGTTTCGCTTCCACGGCTTCCGTTTCGAAATTCTCAGGCGGCAGCAAAACCGCCTGATAAGCCTGAGGGTCACGCCGCCGGATCAAGGCGGACGCTGACCACACACCGCGCGTGGCGAGTGGGCTCTCGCCACGCGAACGCGCAAACAACCACACGACCGGGCCGGTAAGCCCGGCGTATCAACAAGGGAGACCAGCGCCATGACAGTTTCGATCTCCAGAGTGATCGAGGGGCGTATCCTCTACACCGTCCCGAGCACCGCGACCGCGCGCCAAGCCGCGCAATACCTCGAGGGCAAGGAAGTCGGCGCGGTCGCCGTCGTCGACGACGGCAGGCTCGTGGGCATCCTCTCGGAGCGCGATCTGGTGCAGCGCATCATCGCCGGCGGCGGCGACGCCGACCTCATCAAGGTCGCCGACATCATGACCCGCGAACCGATCACGGTGCAGGCGAGCAACACCCTCTCCGACGCGCTCGACGAACTCCGCGACCGCAAGTTCCGCCACCTGCCGGTGATGGAAGGCGACACCCTGGTGGGAATGATCTCGGTGCGCGACCTGTTCGCGGCGATGAAGACCGAGCTCGAGGTCGACCTGCACGAGCGCGAGGCGTTCATCTTCGGCATGCCCCAGTAACATGCCGAATTCGCCGCGCCGCCTGGTTCACGAACGCGTCATCGTCTGCCGCGGCTACGCGCGCGACGACGGCCTTTGGGAAATCGAGGGCAGCTTCACCGACACCAAGGCCGAAACCTACGGCTACGGCGACGGCGCGGCGATTCCGGCGGGGGCGCCGCTGCACGGCATGCGGCTCGCCCTCGTCCTCGACGACGACGCCAAAATCCACGACGCGTGGTCGAGCATCGACCACGCGCCCTTCGCCGGGTGTGCCGCCGCCGGACCGCTCGGGGCCGCGCTCGTCGGCATGACCGTCGGCAAGGGCTTCATGGCCGAGGCGCGCCGCGCGATCGGCGGCAAGATCGGCTGCACCCACGTCATCGAGCTGCTCGGCGAGGTCGCGGGCACCGCGTTCCAGACTCTCCACAGCGTCCGCACCCGTCGGATCGCCGCCAGCCGCGAACACGGCGAGACGCCGCAACGACCGGCGCTGATCGATACCTGCGTGGCGCTGCGCGCCGATGGTGCGGTGGTGCGGGAGAAGTGGCCGGAGTTCGCAACTCCGGATCCGGATCGCGAAGGTTGAAAACCGCGGGGGCCGGACCACGGCCCCCGGAACCGATCAGTGCGACGCTTTCCGCGTTTCGGGCCCAGACATCGACTGGCTGAGGCGCTCCAACAATTCACGGTTGATCCGCTTACCGTGACCGGCGGTGGCATGGCCCTCGTCGGTCGCAGCGGCCCGGAAGTACATCAAAGTAAACACGCGCGTCGCCGCAGTCAGGCTCGAAAGGCCGCGGCGGTCATCAATCAACGAGCACAGTTCGTGCACGGTGAGATCTTCCCTGCGGCAAATTTCCCGCAGAGCCTCCCACATTTCCTGCTCGAGGCGCATACTGGTCCGGCGACCGTTTACCGTCACATTGCGATTGGATAGCGGGTTCATGATCCATCATGCTGAGATTGATTGCTACGGACCAGCTAATCATACCACCGGTCGGGCGTGCAACCATTTAGTTTGTGGCGTGCAAGAATAGCGAGTTTTGATTGTCTTTGCCGGATCCGACGCCACACCCGATTGGCGGGCATCGCAAGCCGATTATCGAACGTAACATTCTTAGCCTCAGATTCCGCCATTTGGCAACCTATACTGGCTCCAGAGTACCGACTCGGCTGCCCTTGCGTCGGCGCGGCCGAATGCGCATAGTGATAGCTTCGCCGGATGCGGCCGCGACGCCGCCCGCGAAATCCGAGTCGGAGCCGGGTCGTCACGACGCCCCGTCCCGCTCCGCCCCGCACCGACCCGCGGGGGAACGAGATCCGCCCATCCGACGGCACCGCGCGCACAAAACCGCGATCGCGCCGCCGTCGCCGGTTGCGGGATCGGCCCGCCACGTCCAAGTTGTTAGAGAGCATGAAGCCGTTCAGACGCAGCAAACGATACGTCGGCGACCGCCCCGAGGCCGGAGCACCGCCATGCGCCCACCCCGGATGCACCGAGGCGGGGGTTTATCGTGCGCCCCGCGATCGGGCGTTGCGCGAGTATGTCTGGCTCTGCCTTGAGCACGTCCGCGCCTACAACCAGTCGTGGGACTACTACCGCGGCATGAGCCAGGCCGAGATCGAGATGGAGCTGCGCCAGGACACGGTCTGGCAGCGCCCGACCTGGCGCCTCGGCGACAAGGCGGCGAGCGCGACCCGCGAGCACAAGGCGCGGCCGCGCTTCAACGACCGGTTTTTCGTCTTCGAGGACGATCTCGGCGAGACCAAGTCGCGCCGCGCCAAACCCGCCGCGCCGCCGGGTTCCCCGGCTCACGCCATGGAAATTCTTGGAGTCGAGCATCCTTTGACGCGACAAGCGTTGAAAATGCGCTACCATGAACTGGTTAAGCAGCACCATCCGGACCGACACGGCGGTGACAAAGCCGCCGAGGAACGTCTGAAAATCATCAACGAAGCCCACGCCATCCTGCTCCGGCATCTGGATGCCGGTGCGCGGAAGACGGCGGTGTGACGTCGCCGCCCATGGCGAGGCCGAACCGACAGACGGACACATGACCCAAGAGCAGCGGAACGACGCGATCCCGAACCAGCCGGACACGACAGTCTCGGTGCGCGAGGCGTTCGCCATCGACAGCGATTTGATGGTCCCGGCCTTCAGCATCGGCACCGAACACGTGCCCGATATCGACGAAACCTACTGCTTCGACCCGACCACGACCCTGGCGATCCTCGCGGGCTTCGCCCACAATCGCCGCGTCATGGTGCAGGGCTACCACGGCACCGGCAAGTCGACCCACATCGAGCAGGTCGCGGCACGGCTCAACTGGCCCTGCATCCGCATCAACCTCGACAGCCACGTCTCGCGCATCGATCTGATCGGCAAGGACGCGATCGTGCTGAAGGACGGCAAGCAGGTCACCGAGTTCCGCGAGGGCATCCTGCCCTGGGCGCTGCAACGGCCGATGGCCCTGGTGTTCGACGAATACGACGCCGGACGGCCGGACGTGATGTTCGTGATCCAGCGCGTCCTCGAAGTTGAGGGCCGCCTCACCCTCCTCGACCAGAACAGCGTGATCCACCCGCATCCGGCGTTCCGCCTGTTCTCGACCACCAACACCATCGGCCTGGGCGACGCCACCGGCCTCTACCACGGCACGCAGCAGATCAACCAGGGCCAGATGGACCGCTGGAACATCGTCGCCACCCTCAACTACCTCTCCCCCGACCGCGAAGAGGCGATCGTGCTGAGGAAGCTGCCGGGCTACGCGAGCGACCTCGGCCAGAAGACCCTGGCGGCGATGGTCGGAGTGGCGGGCCTCACCCGCGTCGGCTTCATGAACGGCGACGTCTCCACCGTGATGAGCCCGCGTACCGTGCTCACCTGGGCCGAAAACGCGCAGATCTTCGGCGGCGACACCGCGCTCAGCTTCCGTCTCACGTTCTTGAACAAGTGCGACGAAACCGAACGCCCGCTGGTCGCCGAATACTATCAGCGCTGCTTCGGCAAGGACCTGCCGGACGCCGCCTTCACCGCGCCGACCCCGAGCCTGTCGTCGCGGCAGGCGTGATCCGATGAACGCGGCGATCCCGCCCGACGACGCCGAAGCGGTGGAGGCGTTCAAGCGCGCCACCGCCGGCTGCGTACGCGCACTCTCCGGCCTGCCCGAGGTCGAGGTCCAGTTCGCCCCCGGCCCCGCCTCGGCGACCGCCGAACGGGTGCAGTTGCCCGCGCCGGTCGGCGCGCTCGATCCGGTGATGGTGCCGCGCCTGCGCGGCGTCGCGGATTCGATGGCGCTGCGCCTGCGCTACCACGACGACCGCACCCACCGCCGCTTCGCGCCCCTCGGGCCCGACGCGGTCAAGGCCTTCGACGCCCTCGAGAACGCCCGCACCAATGCCCTCGGCGGCCTCGCCCTCGACGGCGTGCGCGACAACCTCGCGGCGATGCTCGACGGCACGCTGCGCGCCCGCGGCCTCCAGACCACCCTCACCGCCGAACAGATTCCCCTCGCCGACGCGCTGCACTGCGCCGCCCTGGTGCGCTTCATGAAGGGCGACGTGCCGCCGCCCGCCGCCCACGTCGCCAAGCTCTGGGAAGCCAGCGCCGACGCCGAAGCCCGGGCGATTCTCGACGACCTCGCCGCCAACATCCGCGACCAGGCCGCCTTCGCTCGCGCCGCGCGCCACCTCCTGGCGGAAATGGACCTCGAACCCGAGATCGAGCCGCCGCCGCAGGACGACAGCGCCGAGAGCGACGCCGACGACGGCGACGACACCCCGGCCTCGCAGCAAGGCAGCGGCGAGGAAGGCGACACCTCGATGGAAACCGCCGCCGCCTCGGCGATGGAGGCGGACAGCGAAAGCACCAGCCTCGAAGACGACGACGAATCCCTCAACATGGACGCCCAAGGCGCCGACGAGGCCGGTGGCCCGACCGAGGAACGCCGCCGCGAAGACCCCTTCGCCCCGCCCGGCATGGGCGGCTACTACGCCGCCTTCACCACCGCGCACGACGAGGTCGTCGCCGCCGTCGACCTCGCCGACGAGATCGAGCTCTCCCGCCTGCGCCAGATCCTGGATCGCCAACTGCTGCCGCTCCAGGGGGTGATCGCGCGCCTCGCCAACCGCCTCCAACGCCGCCTGATGGCGCGCCAGCTGCGGTCCTGGGAGTTCGATCAGGAGGAAGGCATCCTCGACGCCGGACGCCTCGCGCGCATCGTCGCCGCGCCCACCCACGCCCTGTCGTTCAAGATCGAGCACGAGACCGACTTCCGCGACACCGTGGTGACGCTCCTGATCGACAACTCGGGCTCGATGCGCGGCCGCCCGATCACCGTCGCCGCCCTCTCCGCCGATATCCTCGCGCGCACGCTCGAGCGCTGCGGCGTCAAGGTCGAGATTTTGGGCTTCACCACCCGCGCCTGGAAGGGCGGCAAGTCCCGCGAGGACTGGGACCGCGCCGGTCGTCCGGCCAACCCCGGCCGCCTCAACGACCTGCGCCACATCGTCTTCAAGGGTGCCGACACCCCCTACCGCCGCGCCAAGAAGAACCTCGCGCTGATGCTGCGCGAAGGCATCCTCAAGGAAAACATCGACGGCGAGGCGCTGCTCTGGGCGCACCGCCGCCTGATGGCGCGCAACGAAAAACGCCGGGTGCTGATGGTGATCTCCGACGGCGCGCCGGTCGACGATTCGACCCTCTCCGCCAACACCGGCATCTACCTCGAACGCCACCTGCGCGAAACCATCGCGTGGATCGAGGCGACCTCGCCGGTGCAGCTCACCGCCATCGGCATCGGCCACGACGTCACCCGCTACTATCGCCGCGCCGTCACCATCGTCGACGCCGAAGAACTCGGCGGCACCCTGCTCGCCGAACTCACCAACCTCTTCCTCGACGACAACACTCGCAGCCGTGGCGGGCGGGTGTTCTAAGGGCAGGAGAAGGTCAGGGGCGCTGCCCCTGGACCCCGCCAAGGGCCGTGGGCCCTTGGGATCCCATAACTTTGTGTTTTCGCGCGTCAGC
>LUYR01000120.1 GCA_001603335.1 Rhodospirillales bacterium Alpha_05
CCGCCGCGCGCCTTGCCGAGGCCGAGGCGCGCGCCGAGCTCGCCGCCCGCGACGCATGGCTCGGTGCGATCTTCCGCGCCGCGCCGATCGGCATCGGGCTGGTCCGCAAACGGACGTTGCTCGAAGTCAGCGACGGCTTTTGCCGGCTCACCGGGTTCCCGCGCGAGGCGATGCTCGGCCGCACCTCGGAGCAACTCTACGCCGACCGCGATACCTTCCAACGTTCCGGCGACGAGGCGCGGCGCCAGCTTTCCACCACCGGCGTCGCCGACCTCGAAACCCAGTGGCGCAGCGCCGACGGGCGGATGCTCACGGTGTTCCTCAATGCCGCGCTGGTCGATGCCGCCGATCCCGAGGGCGACGTCACCTTCACCGTCACCGACATCACCGCGCGCAAGGCGCAGGAGCAGGCGCTGCTCCAGCGCAGCGTCGAGCTCGAGCGCAGCAACAAGGAACTCGCGACCTTCGCCTACGTCGCGTCGCACGATCTGCGCTCACCGCTGCGCGGCATCGCGCAACTCGCGGAATGGATTACCGAAGACATGCCGAACGAGATGCCCGAGACGATCGGCGGCCACTTGAAGCTGATGCGCAGCCGCGTGGCGCGGATGGAGCACCTGCTCGACGATCTTCTCTCGTATTCGCGGGTCGGGCGGATCGAGGGCGAGGTCGCCAGCGTCGACGTCGCCGATCTCTGCCGCGAAAGCTTCGACCTGCTCGCGCCGCCGCCGGGCTTCACGCTCGCGCTCGTCGGCGACCTGCCGCGTCTCGTCACCCGCGCGACGCCGCTCGCCCAGGTGTTCCAGAACCTCATCGGCAACGCGATCAAGCATCGCGATCGCGACACCGGCACGATCACCGTCAGCGGTCGCCGCATCGACGGCGGCTACGCATTCACCGTCGCCGACGACGGCCCGGGCATCCCGCCGCAATTCCACGACCGGATCTTCGGCCTGTTCCAGACTCTTCGCCCGCGCGACGAGGTCGAGGGCAGCGGCATGGGGCTCGCCCTGGTGCGCAAGCAGGTCGAGCTCTATGGCGGCGAAGTCGAGGTCAACTCCGATGGCCGTCGCGGCACCGCATTCGAATTCACCTGGCCCGATGATGCAGAGATGAAGGGATTGAGGAATGATCGCCATGTCGCCTGACGGAAAGCCGGTCAACCTGGTGCTGGTCGAGGACGACGACATCGACGCGATGGGCGTCGAGCGGGCGCTCAAGCGCCGCCGCATCGTCAATCCGCTGTTCCGCGCCCGCGATGGCATCGAGGCGCTCGAACTGCTGCGCTCGGGCGCGGTGTCGCGGCCGCACATGATCCTCCTCGATCTCAACATGCCGCGCATGGGCGGCCTCGAATTCATCAACGAGCTGCGCGACGACCCGCAGTTGTCGAATTCGGTGGTGTTCGTGCTCACCACTTCGAAGTCCGACGAGGATCTCTCCGCCGCCTACCGCTCGCACGTCGCCGGCTACATCGTCAAAAGCGAGATCGGCGACAGTTTCGGCAGCCTGGTGCAACTGCTCGACGCCTATTGGCAGATCGTCGAACTGCCGAAAACGCCGGTGCTCTGAAGCAATGCGAGAGGCGAGGGACATGGACGACCATACCCCACTCGATACCGAGGTGATGCGACTGCTGCTGGTGGACGACGACGAGGTCGACCGGATGGCGGTGATCCGCGCGTTGCGGCAGTCGCAGCAGCCCCTGCGGATCGAGGAAACCGCCACCGCGGCGGCCGCGCTGGCCGCGTTCGCCGCGGGCACGTTCGACGCGGTGCTGCTCGACTATCGCCTGCCGGACATGGACGGCCTCGAAGTCCTGCGGCGGATGAACGCGCGGCGCAACGGCTCCACCGCGATCCTGATGCTCACCGGCATGGACGACGACGCCCTCGCCACCCGCTGCATCGAATCCGGCGCCCAGGATTTCCTCCTCAAGCAGGAGATCACGCCGCGCCACCTGATGCGCGCGGTGACCCACGCGCGGATGCGCCACGGCATCGAACAGGCGCTGCTGGAAAGCCACGAGCGCCTGCGCGAGCTTGCCGAGCAGGACCCGCTCACCGGCCTCGCCAACCGCCACTTCTTCGACCAGACCCTGCGCGCCTCGATCCCGCGCGCGATCCGCTACGGTCTCGACCTCGCGCTGCTGCTTCTCGACCTCGACAACTTCAAGTTCATCAACGACAGCCATGGCCACGACGTCGGCGACCTGATGCTGCGGGTGGTGGCGGAGCGGCTCCTCGAAGTCACCCGCGAGGGGGACATCCTCTGCCGCCTCGGCGGCGACGAGTTCGCGGTCGTCGCCTTCCAGCGCGGCGAGGACGAGGTGGTGCACGCCCTGGCGCAGCGCCTGCTCACCCGGCTTTCGGAGCCGATCGTGGTGGAGGGGTTGACCCTGCCGGTGTCGGTGAGCATCGGCATCGCGCTCTGCCCCGACAACTCGGAAGACGCCGACGAACTGTTCAAGTGCGCCGACCTCGCGATGTACCGCGCCAAGCGCGACGGCCGCAACCAGGCGCACTACTTCTCCGAGGACCTGCATCGCCAGGTGATGCGCCGGGTGCAGACCGAGCACGACCTCCGCACCGCGCTTCAGGACGGCGGCTTCGAGCTGTTCTACCAGCCCCAGGTCGACGCCGAGTCCGGCGCGGTGGTGGCGGTCGAGGCGCTGGTGCGCTGGCGGCACCCCGAGCGCGGACTGCTCGCGCCGGGGATGTTCCTCGACGTCGCCGAGGATACCGGCCTGATCGAGCCCCTGGGCGCGTGGGTGCTCGAGACCGCGTGCGCCGACATCGCCTCCGGCAGGCTCGGGCGGGTGCCAAGGGTCGCGGTCAACCTCTCGGCGCGCCAACTCCGCGATCCCGGCATCGTCGGCCGCGTCGAACGCGCGCTGCGCACCGCCCACATCGAACCCAAGATGCTCGAGATCGAGATCACCGAAAGCGTGCTGATCGCCAATCTCGAGGAGTCGCTGGTGGTGCTGGAGGCGATCCGCGACCTCGGCGTCGCGATCGCGATCGACGACTTCGGCACCGGCTATTCGTCGCTCGCCTACCTCAAGCGCCTGCCGATCGACACGCTCAAGGTCGACAAGTCGTTCCTGTCGCAAGTGCCCGAGCAGGAAAAGGACAAGCGCCTGCTGCGCGCGCTGATCCAGATGGCGCGGACGATGAGCTTCCGGGTGGTGGTGGAAGGGGTGGAAACGGCGATCCAGGCGGAGCTCTGCCGCGACTTCGGCGCCGACGTGCTGCAGGGCTTCCGCTTCGCCCGGCCGATGCCGTGCGCCGAACTCGGCCGACTGCTCGCGAGCTTCCCCCAGACCTCGCGGATGATGCTTTAGGCGGCGCGGGGCACCCACAGCAGGCGTTCGGCCACGGTGTCGGGAACGCGGCGCACCAGCCGCACCATCACCGCGATCACCGCGAGGGCGACGACCATCCGCAGGCCGACGAGGCCCCAGAGCTCCGCCCCGACGAGCAGCATCAGCAGGGTGTCCTCGATCAGCGAATGGCACACCCCCATCAGCGACAGCGCGAAGAACACGTCGCGCGGCCCGAGCACGCCCTTGCGCACGTCGTCGATGATCACTCCCGAGCCGTAGGAGAGGCCGAGGGTCATGCCGATCACGGTGATCGTCGCGGCCTCCGGGCCGATGCCGATCAGGCGCATCGCGGGCGCCATCGCCCGGGTGACGAACCCGAGCACGCCCGACATCCGCAGGAGCCGCATCGCCAGCATCAGCACGAAGATCACGCAACTGATGGAAACGAGGTTCTGCGCCTCGCGCCACGCCCATGCGCCAAGTCCGGGGTCGGCGTCGGCGGCGGGCAGGGGGATCGCGGCGGCCTCATGGAACAGCCCGAAGGCCTGGGTGAGGGCGTGATAGATCACCCCGAAGACCAGCGCGGTGCCGATCCGGATCGCGCATTGGCCGAGGAAGCGCGCGCCGCAGCGGTGCGCGATCCCGGCCTCGACCGGCAGCGCGTGGGCGAAGACGATCATCGTGGTGAGGGTGGTGACCTGCGCCACGGTGAGCGGTTCGGCGCGATCCTGGGCGAGCTGGACGAGGATGATCAGGCCCGAGTAGACGCCGTTGAGGAGTGCCGCCGCCCAGGCGAGGCCGATGTCGGCGGGCAGACCGACGAGGCCCATCAGCGGCTTGAGCGGCAGGGCGATGGTGCGCACCAGGTCGAACTCCTGGAGCACCTTCACCAGCACGATCACCGGAATCATCACGATGTAAAGGTCGCGGGAGGCGCGCAACGCGTCGCGCAGCGACGCGGCCACCAACCCGCCGAGAAAACGCAGCATCGGGGGTTTCAGTCCTCGGCGTCGGGGGCG
>LUYR01000121.1 GCA_001603335.1 Rhodospirillales bacterium Alpha_05
CCCGGTCGCCCCGGGTGGACAGGGGAACGATCTCCACATCCAGGCCCTTCTCCCGGAGCGGGAGGGCCATCCGTTCCGCCTGCAGCAGTGCGAGGGCGCTGCCCCTGGTAAGCAGTCTCATGGGCGGTTCTCCTTTTCTTCAGTCATGTCTTCGAGGCTTTGCCGGAGCCGTTTTTTAAGTGAAGCCGACCCGGCGGGGTCGCCCCCTCCGCTTCCCGCGCCGACCACAAAGCCTTCCCACCGGAACTGGGCCGCCAGGGCCCAGGAACCGGATTCCGGGGCTCCGCAGCAGTTGAGCAGGCACCCCGTCCCCTCCGCCAGGGGGAGGACGGCCGCCGTCTCTTCCGGCGGCAGGGCCAGCAGGGCGAGGCGGTGCTTCAGGAAGTCCGCCCGCTCGGCTGTCCGGCGCTCCCACCGGATGGTCCCCTCCGCGGCGAGGGTTTGCAGCTCCGGCACGGCCTCCGGCGATACGAGGTCCACGGCGGCTCCCCCGTCCAGGAGGGTGCGGATCTTCCGCAGCCCCACGGGGCCTCCGCCGACCGCGAGGATCGGTCCCGCGGCCGGGGAGAGGCAGATCATGAGGGAGAAGTTTCCGGGCCGCGGCTCAGTCATCGGCCGGTTCCTCCATGTCGCCGGAGAGGATCTTCCAGAGCCTCCGGGCGTGGGGGTCCGATTCGGAGAAGGCTGGGGAGAGGAGGGCCTTCACCACGCTCCACCCCATGCGGCGGAGGGATTCCCGGTCGGCGCCGGTTTTCCGGGCCGTGAGGTCCGCCCGTTCCTCCACGATGCGCTCCGCCCGGAGCAGGACCAGGCGCTTGTAGGTCTCCGCCGAGAGGGAGGTGAGCTCCGCGCAGACGGACCGGGCCGCTTCGGCCGCCTCGCTCTCGAGCCGCCGGAGCTGTGTGCGGTAGTCCGCCGTGATCGCCGCCGCCTCGCCTGCGAGGTCGTCCATGGCCAGGAGGAAGGTGGAGGCTGCTGCGCTCCGCTCCACCTGGGGGGGCGAGCCGAGGTCGAAAATCCTCTGCCCCTCCCGCCGTTCGGCAAAGGAGAAAAGGGGCTCCGGGGCTCCCGAGCAGAAGAAGAGAGCGCCGAAGGCCGCCGCCTGCTCCCGCCATTCCTCCCAGGGAAGAAAGGGCACCCCCAGGGAGTCCGCCAGGGAGCGGCCCCGTTCACCGGAACGGTTGGTCACCGACACGGGAACGGAGAGTCCGGCGAGGATCCGGGCCGTTTCCTCCCCCATCTCCCCGGCACCCACCACGAGGGTGGAGACGGAGGGGAAGGAGGGGTGATCCCTGAGCTTTTCCGCCATGAGCCGGGGCACGGAAGGCTCCCGTCCGGGGTGGTAGCAGGTCCGCAGGAGCTTGGCCATCCGGAGGCAGCCCTGGAAGAGGCGGTGGAGCCAGGGCCCGCAGAGGTCGCCGGCACCTCCGTAGCTCTCCCGAACCTGTCCGACAATGGAGGACTCGCCGCAGGCCATGCTCTCCAGGCCGAGAAGCACCCGGAGCAGGTGGAGCACCGCCTCCTCCCCGGAGAACGTCCGGGCCAGGGGGTGGAGGATCTCCTCCGGCACGGTGCCTCCCGGGGGCAGGCGGAGATAGATTTCCGTCCGGTTGCAGGTGGACACGGGGACCGCCTCGAGGATTCTTCCCTCTTCCTTCAGGGATGGGAGTGAGGACCAGGTCCGTTTTGCCCCGTCCCGCTCTGCGGTGGAGGCGGCCGTGTAATCCAGGGAGAGGCAGAGGAGGCTCTTCATGAGTCCGTCCCCCGTTCCCCGGCCCGCTCCGCCCGGTAGCCCCTGCGGTCCAGGAGGAGGTCCCCCACGCGCTCCACCGACGCCCCGGGAAGAAGCAGGAGGGTGCGCATGTCCACGCCGTCCCCCGACAGCTTTTCCAGGGGGAGCCTCCGGACCGATGCGCCGGGCCGTCCGGCGTCCCGGACGAGGTGGACCTCCCCGTACCCGGCGGCGCCGAAGATCTCCCGCACCGCTGCCAGCTTTTCCTCCAGGTCCCGCTTCACCGGGTTGTACAGGGCGGCGGTGAGGCCCGACCGGGCGGCGCCCTCCAGGGCCTGCCGGACGTTCTCCCAGGGCTGGAGGTAGTCGGACAGGGAGAGGAGCACCAGGCCGTTGACGTAGGGGGCCCCGGTCATGAGGCCTGCGGCCTGGGCCGCCGTGACCCCCGGGACCACCGACGCGGGGACGCGCCCCCGGGCCGTGCGGAGAGCGAGGGCGGCGAGACCGAAGAGTACCGGGTCGCCCCCGGAGAGCAGGACCACCCTGTTTCCCTCTTCAGCCAGGGAGACGGCCCGCTCCACCCGCTTTTCCTCCTCCCCCATGGAGTAGGTCTCCACGGTCTTCCCGCGGAACCAGGCCGGGGGAAGGAGTTCGGCGTAGAGACGGTATCCCACCACGGCGTCGGCCTCCCCGAGGGCCTGCCGCCCCTCGAGGGTGAGGTACTTCCCGTCTCCCGGGCCCGTGCCGAGGACGGTGAGCTTTCCCCTTTCACGCCGTGAAAGGAGGGAGAAGGCGACGGTGACACCGTCGGAGGCGGTCCGCCTCCCGAGGAGTTTCCCCGCCGACGCGGCGCAGGGCTCCGCCACGCCGGGAAGGCCGAGATGGCGGGAAGCCGCCGAGGGGGTGAAGTCCCCGTCCAGGGAGAGAAGCACCTCCCGGTCCACCACGACCAGGGGAATTCCCAGCTCTCCGGCCAGGGCCGCGAGTCCCGGCTCGTCCCGTTTCTCCTCCACGGTGCGGATCTCCGCCAGGCTTTCGGGGAGCAGCCCTTCCGTCTCCAGGGCCCGGAGGAGTACCCTGCGGAGGGTGCCGGTGTCCGTGCCTCTCCGGCATCCCATGCCGGCGGCGAGGCACCGGGGGACGAGCTGGACCTGCCGGGGGGCGAGGTCCCTTCCGTAGGGGGACAGAATGACGGAAGCCTCCCCGGAAGACGGGGCGGGACGGTACTCCTCGGGCAGGGGAGGAAGGGAAGCGGGCACGTCGGTCCACCAGGAGAGGCCGCCCTCTTCAAGAAGAGCCCGGTTCACCGTGGGAAGGGCCGCCTTTCCCAGGATCTTCCAGCCCCGCCGGGAGGCCAGGAGGTCGGGGGCGGTGAGACCGGCCCGGTCACTGCTGGTGGTGAGCAGAAGGGTTGCCCCGATCCGCCCCGCAAGCTGTCCGGCGCAGTCCCTTCCTCCGCCGAGGTGGGCGCCGGTGACGGGGATCACCGTGGAGCCGTCCTCGGTGACCACGAGAACCGCGGGGTCGGTCTCCTTGTCCCGGAGATGGGGTGCCGCCGCCCGGACCGCCACGCCGAGGGAGGAGACGAAAACAAGGGCGTCCGCCCTTGTCCACCACCGGTCGACCGTTTCGGAGAGGGTCCCGGGGGCCACCCTGACCACCGTTTCGTCCGGCCCGCCGGCGAGCCTCCCGGCGAGCGCCTCGCCGGGAGCGGAGAAGCAGAAAAATGCGGTTGTCATTCCGAGCCCTCCCGGCAGCCGTGGGAGAAGGAGGGGGAATAGAGGAGGCTGCGGGCGTCCGTTGAGGCGAGGCATTCCCCGGCGATGATGAGGGCATGGCGGGTGATGCCGTGCTGCTTCATGAGGGCGGGCAGTTCGGCGAGGGGAGCGGTGAGGATCTTCTCGTCCTCCCAGGAGGCCCGGTAGACGCATGCCGCCGGAGTACGGGGGGAGAAGCCTCCGTCCACGAGGTCCGCCGCCACGGCCTCGGCCTGGTCGGCGCTCAGGAAGACCACCATGGTGGTCCCCACGGCGGCGAGGCGGCGGAGGTCCTCCTCCGGAGGCACAGGCGTCCGCCCGGCCCTGCGGGTGCAGATCACCGTCTGGTTTCCCCCGGGAACGGTGTACTGGATGCCCAGGGCCGCTGCAGCGGCCTGGAAGCTGCTGACGCCTGGTATGAATTTCACGGACAGGCCCTGTTCCTCCAGGAGGCGTTTCTGTTCCGCCACGGCGCCGAAGAGGCTCGGATCCCCCGTGTGGAGGCGCACCACGGGCACTCCCCGCCCTGCGGCGTCCGCCATGAGGGCCACCTGCTCCTCCAGGGAGAGGCCGGAGGAGTCCGCCCGTTCGCACCCCAGAGAGCAGAAATCGAGAAGATCGGCGTTCACCAGGCTTCCGGCGTAGAGCACCAGCCCCGCTTCCTCGAGGGCCTTTTTCCCCTTGAGGGTGAGCAGATCCGGGTCACCCGGGCCGGCCCCCACAAAGAGTATGGGTCTTTCATCTGTGTCCATGGTCCGTACCGTCCTTGTCTGCATTCCTGTCCGCATAGACGAGAAACACGGGGTTCGCCGCCGTGAGCATCCAGGAATCCCCGGCCTCGGCAGAGGAGGACGGGGAGACGTGGAGCACTTCGGGGCGGCTTCCGAGGTTTTTGAGGGTGTTCCATGCCCTGTCCGCCGATGAGGGCATGTTCGCCGTCGCCAGGAGCCGT
>LUYR01000122.1 GCA_001603335.1 Rhodospirillales bacterium Alpha_05
GCCAGTTGTCGAGGTTCATCAGTTCCGGCGTCTTGCAGATCAGGGTTTCGGCCTCGTGGCCCGCCTTGGCGCAATCGAAGCTCGGCGCCGTCGGCTTGGCGTATTCGGCGAGCTGCTTTGCCGCGACCCAGCCGGTGACGCCACCCGCCTCGACCTTGCACCAGCGGTCGTCGGCTTCGCCGCTGCAGCCGAGGTTCCGGAGCTTGCCGTCGCCCTTGGCGAGATTGCGCAGCGCCGGCGCGGCGATGCGCTTGTCGCTGCGGAGCTCGGCGCCCGCGTCGCTGCGCACCTGGAAATAATCCGGGCCGTCGGCGGCGGCTTGGGCGGCGGGTGCGAGAAGCTGTCCGGCAAACGCCAGGGCGACGATGAACTTCCAAGACATTTCCGAATTCTCCGGGGAGGGGTCAGCGCATCAGCACGAGTTCTTCCGACATTGTCGGGTGAAGCGCAACCGTCTCGTCGAATTCGGCCTTGGTCAGCTTCGCCTTCACCGCCACCGCCGCCGCCTGAAGAATCTCGGGCGCGTCGGGTCCGATCATGTGCAGGCCGAGCACCTGCCCGGTGATGCCGTCGGTGACCATTTTGTAAAGCGCGCGCTCGTCGCGCTGCGCCAGCACGTTTTTCATCGGGCGGAAATCGGCGGTGTAGACGTTGACCATGCCGTGCTTTTCCCGCGCTTCCGCCTCGGTGAGGCCGACCGCGGCGATCGGCGGGTGGCTGTAGACCGCCGAGGGGATGCAACCGTAGTCGACGCGGTGCGGCAGGTTGCCGAACTGGGTGTCGGCGAAGGCTTGTCCCTCGCGGATCGCCACCGGGGTGAGCTGCACCCGGTCGGTGACGTCGCCGACCGCGAAGATCGAGGGCACGTTGGTGCGGCTGTCGGCATCGACGACGATCGCGCCGGATTTTTCGAGTTTCACCCCGAGCTTTTCCAGGCCGAGACCGGTGCTGTTGGGGCGTCGCCCGATCGCGAACAGCAGGCAGTCGGCTTCCATCGTCCGGCCGTCGGTGGTGCGGATCAGCAGCGTGCCGTCGGGCTTCTGTTCGACGCTCTCGAACCGGGTGTCGAAGCGGAATTCGATGCCTTTCCGGCGCGAGATGTCGAGCAGGCGGTCGCGCACCGCCGCGTCGTAGCGGCGGAGGATCGCGCCGCTGTGCACCACCACCGTCACCTTGCAGCCGAATTTGTTGAAGATGCCCGCGAACTCGTTGGCGATGTAGCCGCCGCCCGCGATTACCAGCCGCTTCGGCGCTTCCTTGAAGTGGAAGACTTCGTTGGACGACACGCCGAGGTCCGCGCCGGGAAAGGTGGGCAGCACCGGCCGCGCGCCGGTGGAGACGAGGATGATTTTCGCGCTGTGGCGGCTGCCGTCGGCGAGTTCGACGGTGTGCGGGTCGATGAGGCTGGCGCGCTGCTGGAAGATCCGCACGCCGTGGGTGCCGAGGGTGTCGCGGTAGACGTCTTCGAGGCGGGCGACCTCGGCCAGGACTTCGTCGCGCAGGCGCGGCCAGTCGAAGCGGCAGTCGGGCACGTCCCAGCCGAAGCGCTTCGCGTCCTTCAAATCCTCGGCGAACGACGCGCCGTAGACGAGCAGCTTTTTCGGCACGCAGCCGCGAATCACGCAGGTGCCTCCGAGGCGGTATTCCTCGGCGATCGCGACCCGCGCGCCGTGGCTCGCGGCGATC
>LUYR01000123.1 GCA_001603335.1 Rhodospirillales bacterium Alpha_05
CGCCAGCGCCGTGGCCTTGTCGGCGAAGCGCCGCCAGAACGGGTTGGCGAGGTATCCGCCCGCCGCGAGCCGACGCTGCGCCAGGGGCAGGACCCGCGCGGCCATGCCATCGCAATCGATATTGCAGAAACTCACGTAGCGGTCGGGCTGGGTGGCATCCATGAAATCATCCTGTTTCGCGGTCCAACAAAAAACGATCATGCAATAAGCAAAATCTGGACCAGGGATGAAAAATACGCCACTTTTGTAAGGGTATCGCCGCACGTCCCTCTCCAAAGCCGCCGTATTCGACTGGCCCCGAATTTGCACCGGTAAGAGAACCCATTGCGTGGAGGATACTCTTGAGCCAACCCGCCTTTTTCGATGAAATGCACAGCGGCGGAGGGGTTCGCCAAGCCTACGACCGCTACGCCGCGTGGCTGCATTCGGTGCCGCAGGAAATCCTGCAGCAACGCCACGATCAGGCGAACTCGCTGTTCCGCACCGTCGGCATCACCTTCAACGTCTACGGCGAGGAAGGCGGCGTCGAGCGCCTGATCCCGTTCGACATCGTGCCACGGATTATCTCGGCGGAGGAATGGGCGGTGGTCGAGGCGGGCGTGATCCAGCGCGTCGACGCCCTCAACGCCTTCCTCAACGACGTCTACAACGACCAGGAAATCCTGCGCGCAGGGCTGTTGCCGCCCGAACTGGTGCTTACCAACGACGCCTTCCGCCCGGAAATGCTGGGGATGCGGGTGCCGCGCGGGGTCTACGCCCACATCGCCGGGATCGACATCGTGCGGGTCGACGCCGAGACCTTCTACGTGCTCGAAGACAACGCGCGCACGCCGTCGGGCGTCTCCTACATGCTCGAGAACCGCCAGGCGATGATGCGCCTGTTCCCCGACCTGTTCGGCGCCTACGCCGTCGCGCCGGTGAGCCACTACCCCGAGATGCTGCTCGACACCCTGCGTTCGGTCGCGCCGCGCGGCATCGAGGACCCGACGGTGGTGCTGCTCACCCCCGGCCAATACAACTCCGCCTACTTCGAGCACGCCTTCCTCGCCCAGGAAATGGGCATCGAGCTGGTGGAAGGGCAGGACATGTTCGTCGACGACGGCGACGTGTTCATGCGCACCACGCGCGGGCCGAAGCGGGTGCACGTGATCTATCGCCGCGTCGACGACGAGTTCATCGACCCCCTCACCTTCCGCGCGGATTCCGCGCTCGGCGTGCCGGGCCTGCTCGCCGCCTACCGCATGGGCCGGGTGACGCTGTGCAACGCGGTAGGCTCGGGGATCGCCGACGACAAGGCGATCTACGCCTACATGCCGGAGCTGATCCGCTTCTACCTCGGCAAGGAGCCGATCCTCAAGAACGTGCCGACCTACACCCTCAGGAAACCCGACGACCTCGCCTACGCCCTCGACCACTTGGCCGAACTGGTGGTCAAGGAGGTGCACGGCTCGGGCGGCTACGGCATGCTCGTCGGCCCCGCCGCGACCAAGGCCGAGATCGCGACCTTCCGCGATAAGATCATCGCCGACCCCGACGGCTTCATCGCCCAGCCGACGCTCGCGCTCTCCACCTGCCCGACCTTCGTTGACCAGGGGATCGCGCCGCGCCATGTCGATTTGCGCCCGTTCGTGCTCTCGGGGCAGAAGACCTCGGTGGTGCCGGGCGGCCTCACCCGCGTCGCGATGCGCAAAGGCTCGCTGGTGGTCAACTCCTCGCAAGGCGGGGGCACCAAGGACACTTGGGTATTGGAGAAGCCGAATGCTCGGGCGCGCCGCTGACAACATTTTCTGGATGGCGCGCTACGTCGAGCGCGTCGAAAACATCGTCCGCCTGCTGCGCGCGACGGCGTTGAACGCCCTGCTCACCTCGTCCACCGACGGTGCGGACGACGACACGGTGTGGGCGCGGCCATTGCTCCTCACCGGGCGGATGGACGACTTCCTCGCCCGCTACGAGCAGCTCACCTCGGGCCGGGTGATGGCCTACATGCTCTTGGACCGCGACAACCCGGCGAGCGTCAAGTCGGTGCTCGCCAACGCGCGGGAAAGCGCGCGGGCGACGCGGCACCTGCTCACCAACGAAATCTGGGAGTGCCTCAACAAGACCTGGCTCGCGATCAAGGACCTGCACTACGTGTCGCTCCAGCGCAGCACCATCGACGACCAGCTCGACTGGCTCTCCGAGCGGTGCTTCCTCTTCCGCGGCGCGCTGTTCGGCTCGATGCGGCGCGACGAGGGCCTGCAATTCGCCAATCTCGGCCTCTACCTGGAACGCGGCGACCATACCGCGCGTTTCCTCGCCAGCCAGCCCGACCGCGCCGCCGCCTCCGACGATCCGGCGGTGAAGGTGCGGGAGTATTACGAAGGCACGGCGCTGCTGAAGGCGCTCGGCTCGTACCGCGCCTATCGCGAGACGTTTTCGAGCAACCTCGACTTCACCCGGATCGCCGAATTGATGATCCTGCACGCCACGGTGCCGCGCTCGCTCCGGGGCGCGGTGGACGAGATCGTGGTTTCGCTGCGCGCGCTCAACCCGGCGGCGGATTCGCTGAAAGCCGCCTACGAACTGCAATACCGCTTGCAAACCATCCAGATCGGGCACGTCCGGCGCGTCGGACTGCGCGCCTTCCTCTTCGACTTTTCGAAGGAACTGGATGACATCTCGGCGCAGATCCAGCGCGACTTCATGATGGTGCAGTGAGCCCGACGATGCGACTCCAGATTTCCCACGAGACGGTCTACTCCCTCACCCACGCCGCCACCCGCAGCGTCCAATACCTGCGCCTGACGCCGCGCATCGACCGCTGCCAGCGCACCGAGGCCTGGGCGATCACCGGGCCGGACCGCCTGCGGGTGTGGACCGACGGCTACGGCAACACCGTCCACGTCGCCACCGAGGTCGAATCCCACGACACCATGACGATCACCGTCGAGGGGATCGTCTCGACCCGCGACACCGCCGGCGTGCTGCCGCTCGACGACGGCCTGCCGCCCGGCATGTTCCTGCGCGAGACCGAGCTCACCGCCAACTCCGACGCGATCACCGCCTTCGCCAAGCCGTTCACGCGGCTGCGCGAGACCGCGGGCGACATCGGCTGCCTCCACGCGTTGATGGCGGCGCAGGCCGAGGCCGTGGCGTTCCAGGGCGGCTACACCAACGTCACCACCCCCGCCGGCCAGGCATTCTGCAAGGGAGTGGGCGTCTGCCAGGACCATACCCACATCTTCATCACCGCGTGCCGCGTCCTCGGCTTGCCCTGCCGCTACGTTTCTGGCTATCTGGCAGCAGGACAAGGCGACGTCGCAACCCATGCCTGGGCGGAAGCGTTCGTCTCCGACCTCGGCTGGGTGAGCTTCGACGTCGCCAATCGCCAGTCGGCGACCGAGGCTTACGTCCGCCTCGCGGTGGGCCCGGATTACGCGGCGGTCGCGCCGGTGATCGGGGTGCGTACCGGCGGCGGCGGCGAGGAGGTTTCGGTAGCGGTCCAGGTGCGTCAGGTGGAGAGCTGAAAGTATGAGTTATTGTCTCGGGATGTGCCTCAACGACGGGCTGGTGTTCCTGTCGGACTCGCGCACCAACGCCGGAATCGACAGCGTCGCGACGTTCCGCAAGACCTTCATCTTCGACGACCGCGACGACCGCGTCCTGGTGCTGCTCTCGGCGGGCAACCTCGCGATCACCCAGGCGGTGATCACCCTCCTCACCGAACGCCTCAACGAATCCGAGACCGGCCGCAACCTCTATGCCGCCACGACGATGTTCGACGCCGCGAAGATCGTCGGCGCGGTGCTGCGCGAAGTCCACGACCAGGACGGCCCGGCCCTCGCGGCGCAGGGCGTGGAATTCGCGGCGTCGTTCATCCTGGGCGGCCAGATCAAGGGCGGCCCGGTGCGGATGTTCAACATCTACAACGCCGGCAACTTCATCGAATCCTCGCGCGAGACGCCGTATTTCCAGATCGGCGAGACCAAGTACGGCAAGCCGATCCTCGAGCGCGTGCTGCGCCCGGAAACCGCCTTGATGAACGCCGCCAAGTGCGGCCTGGTGTCGTTCGATTCGACGATCCGCGCCAACCTCTCGGTGGGTCCGCCCCTCGACCTCACGATCATCCTGCGCGACACCTACTCGGTGACGATGCGCCACACCTTCGCCTTCGGCGATTCCTACTTCGACCGCGTCGCGAAGATCTGGGGCGACGGCCTCAGGACGATCTTCGACACCCTGCCCGATCCGCGCTGGGCCGAGGCGCTCCACGCGGCGCAGGAAGCCGCGATGCGCGCCGCGGCGCAGTCACAGGAAGCCGCGGAAGCCTGAATTCCAGTTATTAAACAGCGTCGAAGCAGTTGTAATCCGGGTCCGGAGACAGCATTCTCTCAGGCGGGGGGATGTTTTCACGGATTCGGATGTTTCACATGATCTCGTATCGCTCCGCGCCGACTGCCGCGCTTGTGCTCGTGAGTCTCGTAGCCGCGGCGCCCGCCGCCCACGCCGACGACGCCAGCGGAACGTATTCATTAAGGCTTGAGAACGACTTCGTCGGCGACACCGACGGTCATTATACCCACGGCACGCGCATCGACTGGATTTCCGACAAGGCGGGTCAGGGCGGGCCGAACTTCGTTCGCGACACCCTTCAGTTCCTTTTCCCGTTCTCCGACATCCACAACGGCCGAATCGGCTTCGCCCTCGGGCAGAACATCTATACCGCGGCCGATACCAGCCGCAAGGTGCCGGACCCCGACGACCGCCCCTACGCGGGCTGGACCTACATCGGCGCGTCCCTGCATGGCGAAACCCCGCGCGGACCAAACGGCAGCTTCGATACCCTCGATTCCGTCGAACTCGACCTCGGCATCGTCGGCCCGCAGTCCTACGCCGAGCAGGTGCAGAACGGCTACCACGCCCTCGCCGGATTCGGTAAGGCCGAGGGCTGGGATCATCAGCTGAAGAACGAACCGGCGGTGGTGGTGTTCGCCTCGCGCACCTGGCGCTCGGCGCCGCTGTCGCTCGGCTTGGTCGATTTCGACGCCCTGCCGCAGGTCGACGGCAGCCTCGGCAACGTCTCGACCCACCTCGGCGCGGGCGGCATGGTGCGCTTCGGCCATGGCCTCGACGTCGACTACGGCCCGAGCCGCAATCCGCCGTCGTCCTCCGCCGCACCGGTGATCAACCCCGAGCGCGACTTCGCCTGGTACGGCTTCGCCGCGGTCAACGGCCGCGCCGTCGCCCACAACATCTTCCTCGACGGCAACACCTTCGTCGACAGCCCGAGCGTCGACCGCGAGGTCTTCGTCGGCGACCTGCGCTTCGGCGTCGCGATGGTCTATTCGGGATGGCGGCTGGAGTTCGCGGAAACCTTGCGGACCAAGGAGTTCAAGGGCCAAGATTCCGACGACCGGTTCGCGACACTGACCCTATCGGCACGATTTTAGCCGTCGCCGCCAGTTCTCCGGCGAGCTTGACGCAGTCCCGGCCCGCCGCCTTCGCCGCATAGAGCGCGGCGTCGGCGTCCTGGAGCGCCGCTTCCAGGGACTGGTCCGGCCCCCACGCGGCTACGCCGAAGCTCGCGGTCGCCGCGAGCTCGGCGCCCCCGGTCACCGGCACCAGGGTCGCGGCGAAGCGCGCCCGCACCCGCTCCGCCACCCGCATCGCGGCGGCGGCATCCGACCCCGGCAGCAGGATCGCGAATTCCTCGCCGCCGATCCGCCCGAGGGCGTCGGAGGGACGGATCATCTCCTGCACGATCGCGGTGAAGGTCTTCAGCACCAAGTCGCCGCTGGCGTGGCCGTGGGTGTCGTTGATCGCCTTGAAGTGGTCGAGATCGCAGATCATCACCGACACCGAATACTTGCCGCGCCGCGCCCGGTCGCCCTCGATCACGCTGCGCTCGGTGAAGGCGCGGCGGTTGAGCGCGCCGGTCAGCGGATCGGTGGTGGCGAGGCGTTGCAGCTCGCCTTCCTTGCGCTTGCGCTCGGTGATGTCGGTGAACGCGGTATAGAGCAGGGTGTTGTCCTGGAGCCGCAGCACGGTGGTGGAGACCTGCACCCAGCAACCCCGGCCATCGCCGCGCAGCATCCGCACTTCGCGGTCCTCGATATGGCCGCGCGCGTTGAGCTCGACCAGAACCCCGGCGTATTGCTCGACCGATTCCCACAGCGACGAGGTCGGCTCGCCGATCAGCTCGGAGGCCTCGCGACCGAAGAACTTCGCCGCCGCCTGGTTGATGTAGACGAGCTCGCCGCTGGCGTGGCTGGTCAGGGTCACGGGGATCGGCGAGGCGTCGATGATCGCCCGAAGCGCGGTTTCGTTCTTTTGCAGCGCCTGCTCGACGCGCTTACGTTCGGTGATGTCGGAGAACGAGGCGAACAGCAGCAGCTCGCCGTCCATCTCCACCTGCGCGGCGGAATAGAGCACCCAGAAGGTCTGGCCGCCCTGGCGGCGCATCGTCACCTCGAAGTTCTCGATCCGCCCGGCGTCGGTGAGGTAGCCCTTCAGCTCCTCGCGAAAGTCGTCGTCTTCGTAGAACTCGAAGAGATTGATGTCGGCAAGCTCCCGCCCCTTGATCCCGAACAGCGAAATCGCCTGGGAGTTCGCCTGCACCAACTGGCCGTCGGGATGGGCGAGAACATAGGCGACCGGCAGCGAGGCGAACACCCGCCGCATCTGGTCGCGCGACATCCGGAGCGCCTCGCGGTTGTGGCGCAGGAGTTCGAGCGCCTCGGCCTGCCGCCGTTCGCGCAACCCGCTCAGCCACGCGGCGAGGAGAAACACCAGGGGCGTCGCGGCGATCATGCCGATCGCGCTCAGGCCCGCGACGCGGAGCGTGCGCTCGTCGAACCGGGCAAGGAACTGGAGCAGGGACTCCTCGCGCGTCACCAGAAGTGCGGCGAGGGTGGCGGCAGACAGCGAAAGCACGACGCCGAACCCGG
>LUYR01000124.1 GCA_001603335.1 Rhodospirillales bacterium Alpha_05
GGGCGTCAAGGGCCGGGCGGTGGCCGGCTGCGGCACCGATCGCGCGGCGTGGTCGCGCGCCGCAAGGCAGCCCGCGATCAGCCACAACGGCGCGCTCACCTTGATCGAGAAGATCGCCGCGCCGACCATCAGGTTGATCGAGATGAACAGCAGCGCGCAGAAGGCGAAACGCCGCGAAATCGCTGTACCCGAGGGCAGCAGCACCCAGATGAACACCCAGTAGTACAACAGCCCGACCAGGGTGGTGCCGAACACCAGATAGGCGTAGCCGCTGTCGCCGGTGTGGGCGATCTTGACCAAGTCGCCGGTGATGAAGTCGCCGATGTCCATGTGGGCGAGAATCGCGAGCGTATTGCCCATCCGCCCCGACATCGTGTCGGAGAAGCTCATTTCGCCCGGCCGGTAGAACAGCACCGCCGAGACGAACAGGATGCCGGGGATCATCGCGCCGTATGTCCAGTGCGGCAGCTTGGGGTAGAGCTTGTAGCCGAGCGCCATCAGGACGCAGAGCAGCGAGCCGGTGCGGCTGCTGTTGCACATGATCATGAACGCGATGGCGAAGGTGAACAGCACGCGGTCGCCGGTTTTCATGTTCTGCCAGAAGGTGACGGTGAAAATGCACAGCACCATCGCGAAGTTGGCGAGCGAGACCTGTTCGAGGAACACCGATGACAGGCGGCGGTTGTCGAACAGGCCGAAGGAGAAGCGCCCGGCGAAGCCGAGGGAATTGCGGAACAGGCCGGTCTTGTCGACCGAGAGCTTCTCGATGCCGCGGGTGTTGGCGAAGTAGTCGGCGGGCTGGAACAGCCAGACGTAGAAGCCCACCGCGAAGCCTTCGATCAGCAGCACCGCGAGAACGATCAGCACGATAATCCGGAACACCGGGATCATCCGCTCCTGCGACGCCTGGGTGCCGACGAGGAAGAACACGCAGATGATCGCGAAGTCGCGCGGCGCGCGCAGGAAGATCTGCCCGTTGGTCACCGAGACCCACGCCACCAGCACCAGCACCACCATGAACGAGCCGATGACGAAGCTGCGCATTGGCGCGAGCTTGCCGAACCGCATGCCGAGGAACAGCGCCGCGCAGAACAGGATGAACAGCTCGGTGGCGGCGACATGCGCCTCGCTCAGGTGCACGCCGTGGGCGTTGAGGAAGCCGAGACCGGCATTGTAGAAGATCGCCGCCGCCATCAGTAGCCAGGGCATCCACGGCGAGCGCACCTTTTGCGGCCGGACGACGGGGACGCCGCCAAGCTGCGGGGGTGGTGCGGAGGCTGTCGCGAGGTGCACGTGCGGCTCCGTTATCGTTGCATTGCCCGTTTCAGGATTTCGATCTGCGGGAAGCGCGCGGGATCGGGAGGATAGACGTTGAACATGTAGTTTCCGAACCATGGAGCGGCAGCCCAATAGGTCCAGCCTTCCCATACATCGGCATTGTCGGCCATGTATTGAAGGGTGTTCTTGAGCGCTTCCATGCACACCGGATCCTTCGATGCGCCGAATTCGCCGAGGAAGCCCTTGTTGCCGGTTTTCCGCGCCCACTCGGTGAACGCCTTGAGGCGCTCCACGCCGATCGTCGGCGAGACGCAGGCGGGGCTGGTTCCCGAGGTGTTGCCGTCGAAGTACTGGTGCACCTCGAAGACGAAATTGTGCGCCGGGTCGTCGAGCTTGGCGAGCGCCTCGGCGTTGGAGAGCGCGCCGTCCTTCGCGAGCCACGAATGCGCCCCCGACCACTTGGTCCCCGGCACCAGCACCATCTGCCGCGCGCCCGCTTGGCGGATCGCGGCGAGCGCGCCCTGGGCGAGCGGTGCCCAGTCGGCGGCCTTGTGCTTGTTGGGTTCGTTCATCAGGCCGTAGGCGACCGAGGGATGGTCGCGGTAGCGCGTCGCGAGCCGCCGCCAGAGATCGTAGAAGGCGTCGTTCGGCACCTCGGCCGAGCCGATCAGATTGCCGTAATAGGCGGCGTAGTTGTGGACGTCGAGGATCAGGGTGACGCCCTTGTCGTCGGCGCGCTTGACCAGCGCGTCGAGGCGACCGGCCTCGGCCTCGTCGAGCGGACCGAACAGCTTCGGCTGCATCCGCTCCCAGAGAAACGCGATGCGGAAGGCGTTGGCGCCAAGCCCGGCGTAGAGGTCGATGTCGTCGGGCTTGGGCCAGAGGTAGTTGACCCCATGCACTCCGGGCAGCACCTTGCCGCCGAAGCCGGCATTGGCGAGGTTGACGCCGACGAGGTCGGGCGTCTTGGCTTGCGCGGGCTGCGGGCTCGCCACTGCGGCGAGCCCGAGCAGGACACAGGCAAACAGGCGGGCAGCGATCACGGCAGGTATCCTTTCCTGGGTGTCCCCCGAATGAAACCGGACGTCGTCGGCGCGACCGCAATGATCGCGCGCCCCCTGATCACGTCGGTTCGGCGAGGCCGAAGCTCAAGCCGAGAAGCGTGAATCGTTGAGAATGGTTCCGAGGAAATTCCGTCCCGCCAGGCTTTCGGCGCAGGCGCGCACCTGCGAGATCGGCGAAACCCCGTCCCGCACCACCAGCAACACGCCGTCCACCTGCGGCAGAAACGCCAGGGTGTCGTCCTGGGTCAGCAGCGGCGGCATGTCGTAGATCACGATCCGGTCGGGGTAGCGGGTTTTGAGCTCGGCCGCCAGCCGCGCCATTTTCGGCGTCCCCAGGAGCTCCGAGGAATCCTGCAGCGAACCGGCGACCGGCAGCACCACGAGGCGGTCGACGTTGGGCTTCACCAGGCAGTCGGAGAGCGGCACGTTGCGCAACAGGTAGTCGGACAGGCCGAGTTCGGGCTCGATGCCGAGGAACTCGTGGACGCTCGGCTTACGCATGTCCATGTCGACGAGCAGGACCGTCTGCTTGACGTCGAGGGCGAGGCTCATCGCGAGATTGATCGCGATCGTGGTCTTGCCGTCGCCGTATTGCGGGCTGGTGATCGCGAGGGTGCGCAGATTGGCACTCTCCATCATCTGGATCACCTTGGTGCGCAGCATGCGGAACAGGTCGATGTTCTCACCCTTGCCGCTGCGCACCACCACGCGGTGGCGCTCGAGTTCGGTCGGCGAGAGCGGCCGGGTCATCGTGCGCACCGGCTGCGGCGCCGGCTCAAGCTCCGGCGCGACCTCGAGCGGCGGCGGCGCGGCGGAGAGCACCCGTTCGCGGTCTTCGCGCGCCTTCTGCAGTGCTTTTTCGAGTTTATCCATGCTGTACGTTGGCTCGCTTGGCTCAGTTGATTCCGAGGCGCATGGACAGAAGCGTCCAGGCCAGATCGAGAGGCATCACCGCTTGGTCGAAGGCAAACAGCGCACCGCCGAACGCGGCCACGGTTCCAACGAGCGCGGCGGCGTATTTGTTGCGACGATGTCGACGTTCTTCGATGGTGGTGATGTGGGGAATGATCACCAGCGGCGCATAGCCGGTGATCGCAGCGAGGTGCCCCGCGCCGTGCACCTGGCGCGACAGCACCTCGGCGACGACGATCGCGGCGAAACCGCACATCACCGAGAACAGCAGGCCGCCGACGAGCAGCAGCGAACGCGGCGGCTTGGTGCGGGTCGGCACTTCCGGCGGGTTGATCACCGAGAGGCGCTGCGCCTTGCGGTCCTGCTCCATCTGCGCGTTCATCTCGGCGACCTGCTTCTTCGCCTTGAGGTCGCGGTAGCGCGCCTGCGCGTTGTCGTAGTCGCGGGTGAGCGCCGCGTATTCCTGCTCGATCGCCGGGGCGGCGGCGACCGCCGCCTCATAGCCGTCGTGCTGCTTCTGCACTTCCGACATCTGCTTTTGCAGCGACCGCACCTGCTCGTCGGTGGCGTTCATCTGCGCCACCAGCATCAGGTAGGCGGGATTGTCGGCGTCGTGCTTGAGCGCGCTGCGCGTGTTGGCGCGCGACGTGGCGGAAAGCCGGGCCTCGAGCGCCGCGATCTTCTCCTTCGCCGCACGCACGTCGGGGTGGGCCGGGCCGTAGCTCTTCTCGATCGTCGCGAGGTTGGCGCGCGCGTCGGCGATCTGCGCCTCGAGCGCGGCGCTCTGGCCGCCGCCGTTGGTTTCGGCCCGCAACGCCGCGATCTGCGCGGTGAGCTTGACCACGTCGGGGTGGCGCGGGCCGTACTGGCCGGAGATCGCCGCGAGCTTCGCCTCCATCACCTTGAGCTGGGTCGCGGGGGTGGTCATCAGTTCGCCCTCGGCTATCACCCGGGTGTAGGGATCGACGGAGGAGAGCTGGGCCCGCAAGTCGCCGCGGGTCTTCTCCAGCGTGCCGAGTTGCGCCTGGATACCCTGGAGATTGAGCGCCGTGGTCGCCGCCATCTGGCGGTTGAACGCGAGGGATTCGGGCCGGCTGTTGGGATACTGCTCGCGGAACTCGGCGACCTTGCGCTCCTGCTCCAGCATCTCGTTTTCGAGCAACTTGAGCTGGCCGTCGAGGAAGGTGAGGGTTTCCCGGCTTTGGGCGCGGCGCTGCTTCAAATCTTCATCGAGGAAGCGCGATACCAGCTCGTTGGTCACCTGCTGGGTCTTGAGCGGATCGCCGTAGTCGAAGCTCACCGTGAACGCAGTCGCGCCCAGCTGCCCGGCGCTCAGCTTGTTCGCCGCAGCGGGATTGGAGATGTCGGCGCTCAGCATTTCGAGCTTGATCTTGTCCGCCATGCCTGCGGCGATGTCGGAGATCGGGGTACGCTGGCGGGCGTCGTGATAGAGGTCGAACTTGGTGATGATCTCGACCAGGCTCGAGGTCGAGGTGACCACCTGCTGAATCTGGGTGATGCGCTGGTCGACGAGTGCGCGCAGCATGTCGGCCGCATTCATCCCGGTGGGAATGGTCATGCCCTCGGGAATGTCGGACGGCACCACCTGCACGGTCGCAGTGGAGCGATACTTCGAATAGTTGAGCGCGCCGAAAATCGCCAGCGCGAAAACTACAGCAAAGGTGAAGAGGAAGGCCTTCTTACGTCGGAACACAATAGCCAAGTAGTCGTAAACCGAATATTCCATATGCTGGTGCCTCGTGGAATATTGCCGCAGTCTAAGACTATGTTATTCAGTCGATATTAAACTCGTCCGGTTTGAATGTAAGCGTCATCATGACAGCATCGGACGTGGCATCGGAACTTCCGATCTCGCGTTCACGATGGCGATACATCAGGTTGAGGTTGAGCTTCTCCGTCAAACGATAGACCAGCTGCGGCGCTGCTTCGATAAACGAGATATCGTCGTTGCTGCCCGGATTGGAACCCGACCGCTGCGAATTTTGATAAATTAATCCGAGCTTGAGGTCGAGCTTGGGGTTGACGGTGTGGGTTCCGTTGAGGCGGAACATCGTCGCCTGGGACTGCGCGCCCGACGACAACGACGACGGCCGACGACTGAAATCGAAGCCGATCTTGTCGTTCTGGTCGGTGTAGGTGACGCCGCCCGAGTAATAGTAGTCCCACTCGGTGGTGTCGCGCACCAACGGGTTGTTGGTGGTGTAGTCGGTGGTGGTGTATTGCACGCCGACTGCGACGTTGGTCTGCCAGCGCGGCGAAAGCTGCGCATTCCAGCCGATCGAGGGGATCAGGTTGTCGGCGGTGACTTCGGTGCCCGAGGTGGATTCGTAGCGCGACGCCTCGACCGCGAACACGCCCGAGTGAATCTCGTTGAACGCGTGCTTCAGGCTCGGCTTGATGCTGTAGTTGCGATAGTCGGTGTACTGTTCGCTGTCGTACTTCGAGTTGGTGAACGATCCATCGAGGAGCAGCTGCTCGGTCGGCGTGAGCGAGGTCTCGATGTGCGGACGGACCTGGAAGGTGGTGTGGCGCACGCCCGCGATGGAAACCCCGGATTCGGTGACTTCGCTGGTTCGCGTGGTGTCGTAGTTGAACGAACCGCGCAGCTCCATCATCCCGGTGCTGAACTTCTGCCGGCCCAGGGCATCCACGTACACGTCGTTGGAATTGAACGAAGAATCGTCGTACTGGTTGGCCTCGAGCTGGGTCCCGAGCTCGACCTGCGACGCGCCGGTGTCATGCTTCGCCCGGAGCGCCGGGGTGAGAATGATGCCGGTGACGCTCTCGGCGTTGTTGGCGCTCAAAAGCGGGTTGTCGTCGATCTCGAGCTTGCCCGAACCGCTGGTCTCGATCTTCCAGTTTTCCGCCTGCGCGACGCCTCCGGCCGCCAGCAAGGCGGCAGCGGAAATCAGCGAAATGCGGCAAACCGCAGCCGAACGATTGTACATGGCTTCGTCCACCTTGGGCACGGAATCGGATTAGAACAGGCTCGCGGTGGGTACGACGACGACGTCGCCGGTCTGGAGAATGATGTCCTTTTCGAGGGACCGGCCGCGGATCACGTCGTCGTAGGGGAACGGGATCGCGGTCTGCTTGTCGCCGGTGCGGCGCAGGATGATGATCCGGCTTTCCGACGCGTAGGGCGTCAGCCCGCCGGCGGCGGAGAGCGCCTGCATCACCGTGACGCGGCGGCCCGGGGTCTGCACGCCCGGCAACTGGACCTGGCCGATGACGTTGACGACGTTGCCGAGCGCGGCCTTGACCGCGACGGTCACCGAGGCTTCGGGAATGTAGGGCTTCAGCCGGTCCTTGATCGCCGCCTGGGTCTGCGCGGTGGTCAAGCCCTGGGCGTGGATGGTGCCGGCGAGCGGGAAAGTGATGCTGCCGTCGGGCATCACCAGGGTTTCGAGGTTCATTCCCTCTTCTTTCCACACGTCGATCTGCAGCACGTCCCCAGGATTGAGGGTGTAATCGGGTTCGGCCGCCATCGCCGCCGTGGAACACAGCGCGATCAGAAAGGGTGCAGCAAGAGACGCGATCTTCTTCATGAAAGCCCCCGAAATTCGAGCGAGTACGAACCGATTGTCGACGCAATCGGGGTGAGTGGGACCCGGCCGAGCGGGTCCGGGATTTAAACTACTGGAATTTTCGCCGAGTTCAATACAAACGCACGCGGTTTTAACTGCTTCATCGTGGATTTTCTCCGGTCGTTGCAATTCTTCCCCTTTGCCCGAATTGGCAGAGTCTCGGTTTTTCCGTGCGCAGGCATTGTCCCGCCGCCCCGGCGTTGGTACCTATGAGGGGAGCTTAGCAGGACGCTGCATCCAAAAACCTTGCCGAAGCGTTGCCTGTGACAGCCGACGGAGATTGCGGATGTACGAAAACTTCTACGGACTGAGCGGCAAGCCGTTTTCCTTGCTCCCGGATCCGGATTTTCTTTACGACAGCAAGCGTCACCGCATGGCGATCAACCTGCTCGACTACGGCATGATGACGCAGGCGGGCTTCGTCGTGATCACCGGCGAAGTCGGCACGGGCAAGACCACGATCGTGCGGCGGTTCCTGAAATCGGTGGGCGACGACGTCGCCGTCGGCCTGATCAGCAACCCGAGCAAGAGCCTCGGCAAGCTGCTCGGCTGGGTGTCGATGGCGTTCGACCTCGACCACCGCTCGCGCGACCAGATCAAGCTCTACAACGCCTTCGTCTCGTTCCTGCTGGAGCAATATGCCGCGGGCAAGCGGGCGGTGTTGGTGATCGACGAGGCGCAGAACCTCTCCGCCGACGGGCTCGAGGAGCTGCGCATGCTCTCCAACGTCAACAACGAGCGCGACCAGCTGCTGCAAATCGTCCTCGTCGGCCAGCCCGAGCTGGTGGAGACCCTGCGTCGCCCCGACCTGCGCCAGTTCGTCCAGCGGATCGCGGTGCATTGCCACCTCGATCCGCTGAGCCCGGAGGAAACCACCCATTACATCCGCCACCGCCTCGGCGTGGTCGGCGGCAGCCCGACGCTGTTCGACGACGACGCCTGCGCCGGGGTACACTACTTCAGCGGCGGCATCCCGCGGCTGATCAACCAGCTCTGCGACGTCGCCCTGGTCTACGGATTTTCCGACGAAGCGCCGGTGATCGACTTCGGCGTGGTCTTCGAGGTGGTCGCCAACCGCCAGAGAATGGGGCTGACGCCGTTCCGTCCGATGCCGGTCGATGCGACCAAGGACAGCCTGCGCAGCACCCTCTCCGACGTCCGGACGCAAGCCTCCGGACAAAGCGCCTGAGTTCGCCTCACACCCGGCCGAAGGTATCCTCGAGGCGGACGATGTCGTCCTCGCCGAGGTAGCCGCCCGACTGCACCTCGATCAGACGCAGCGGAATCTTGCCGGGGTTCTCCAGGCGGTGCACCGAGCCGATCGGGATGTAGGTCGACTGGTTCTCATGCAGCAGGAAGGTCTTCTCGCCGCAGGTGACGAGCGCGGTGCCCTCGACCACGATCCAGTGCTCGGCGCGGTGGTGGTGGCGCTGCAGGCTGAGCTTGGCCCCGGGAGTGACGTTGATCTGCTTGACCTGGAAGCGGTTGCCGACGTCGATGCAGCGATAGCTGCCCCACGGCCGGTACGCGGTGGAGTGGACCATGCCCTCGGAGCGCCCCGCCGCCTTCAACCGCTCGACCACCGCCTTGACGTCCTGGGCGTGGTCGCGGTCGGTGACGAACACCGCGTCGTCGGTGACCACGACGACGAGGTTCTCGACGCCCACCAGCGCGGTCAGAACCTTGTCGTCGCTGCGCGCGTAGCAGTTCCGGGCGCCTTCGACGATCACGTCGCCGCGCAGCACGTTGCC
The DNA here is from genome assembly GCA_001603335.1 of Rhodospirillales bacterium Alpha_05. Lineage (GTDB taxonomy): Bacteria > Pseudomonadota > Alphaproteobacteria > Rhodospirillales > Rhodospirillaceae > Oleispirillum. The sequence goes on from LUYR01000124.1 coordinate 8,614, forward strand.
GTTCGCGTCCTTTTCGCCAAGGCTCCAGAGCGCGTCCCACGCGCCGAGGTCGCTCCACCCCATCGACACCGGCACCACTGCGGCGCGGGCGGTGTGCTCCATCACCGCGTAGTCGATCGACAGCGCGGGGCTGTTGCCGAACGCCTCGGCGTCGAGGCGGCAGAAGTCGAGATCGCGCTTGGAGGACTTGAGCGCGGCGCGGCAGGCGTCGACGATCGCGGGCTGGAGGCGCTCGAGCTCCTCGAGGAAGGTCTTCACCTGGAACAGGAAGATGCCGCTGTTCCAGAAATACTCGCCGGACGCGACGTAGGATTCGGCGGTGGCGCGGTCGGGCTTCTCGGCAAAGCGGTCGACGTGGCAGACTTGGCTCGCGGGGCTGATCGGCTCGCCCGCGCGGATGTAGCCGTAGCCGGTTTCGGCCCGGTCTGCGGTGATGCCGAAGGTGACGATCGCACCACCGTAGGCCGCGTCGGCGGCGATGTGGACGGCATCGATGAAGGCGCGCTCATCGCCGATCACGTGGTCCGACGGCATCAGCAGCATTAGCGCCTCGGGCGACTTCGCCGCGATGGTGAGCGCGGCGAGCGCCGCGGCGGGCGCGGTGTTGCGGCCGAAGGGCTCGAGGAAGATCTCGGCGGTCTCGACGCCGCACTGGCGCATTTGTTCGGCGACGATGAAGCGATGCTCTTCGTTGGCGACAAGGAACGGCGCTGCGAAATCCGGGCCGGAAACCCGGAGCGCGGTGTTCTCGAGCATCGTCCGGTCGCCGATCAGCGGCAGGAATTGCTTCGGGAACATCTGCCGGGAAATCGGCCACAACCGGCTTCCGGTGCCCCCACACAGGATTACCGGGTGGATCATCGACGCAACAGAATCCATCAGCAGCCTCACGCGTTTAGGAATGGGGAAAGGAGATTGGTTCGCCCTGAACATAGGAAAGATTTCGCCCGGGGGAGAGGGAAAAAACACCAAATTCGCAACGCGGTGCAGAGAAACCCCGCCGAGTCATTGATCGGCGCGGGGTGCACCATACCTAAAAGACACACGCAGGTTTCTCTCCGAACCCCATGGAAGGCGTCTAAATGGACGATACCGAAAGCGCCGCGCTCGACGCCGCAGCTTCCGCCGCGCCCGCGTCGCCGGCGAAGCTGCTGTTTCTGTCGCGCCACGACTATCGCTCGCCGCGCAAGGCGAGCGTCCATTTCATCGCCCGCGAGCTCGCCCGCACCGCCGACGTGCACTTCGCCTCGATCGGCTTCAGCCTGCTCTCCAAGCTCAAGTCCGATCCGCGCCTGCCGCTCTGGGATGCCGCCAACCGGGTCGAGACCGTCGACGGCGTGGACTGCTACCTGTGGCGCTCGCCGACCCATCCCTGCAAAGTCCCGGCGGTGCTCAACCCGCTGATGAACCGCTATTTCAGCCACTTCGCCCGCAACGTCCCCGAGGTCCTGCGCCGCTGGATCGTCGCCGCCGACACGGTGTTCATCGAATCCGGCGGGCCGGAAATGTTCATCCCGACGGTGCGGCGGCTCGCGCCGCGCGCGCGCATCGTCTATCTCTGCGCCGACACCCTCGACGTCGTCGGCAGTCCCGAGTACCTGGTGCGGACGCTGATGGCCCATGCGCCGAAGCTCGACTGGATCGTGATCAAGTCGAAGCTGATGGCGCCGTTCTTCCCCCCCGGCAGCAACCTCGTGGTGGTGCCGCAAGGGGTCGACAAGGCGGCGCTCGCGGTGCCCTCGGCGAGCCCCTACGCGACCGGCACGGTCAATCTCGTCTCGGTCGGCAACATGCTCTTCGACCCCGCGTTCTTCAGCCTCGCCGCCCCCGCGTTCCCCGAGATCGACTTCCACGTCATCGGCGGCGGCCCCGGCGCGGCCGCGCTCGACGCGCCCAACATCGTCGTCCACGGCGAAATGCCGTTCGCCGAAACCCTGCCCTACCTCCAGCACGCCGACGCCGGGGTCGCGCCCTACGGCGCGGGGGTGGTTCCCTACCTCGCCGACAGCTCGCTCAAGCTCGCCCAATATGGCTGCCTCGGCCTGCCGGGCATCTGCCCCGCGATCGCCGCCGCCGGACACCCGCACCGCTTCGGCTACACCCCGGGCGACGCGGCCTCGATCATCGCGGCGATCCGCGCCGCCCTGGCGCACGGTCGCTTCGCCGGAACCGACCCGCTGGGTTGGGAAGACGTCGCCCGCCGCGTCGCCGCGCCGCAGGATTTTGCCGACACTCGCCTGCCCGAATGACTT
>LUYR01000125.1 GCA_001603335.1 Rhodospirillales bacterium Alpha_05
GAAGCATTGCTCGGCGGCGGCGCTGTTGAAGCTCGGCCTCGCCACCGATGCGGCGGAGCGGCTCGAGGCGCTGGCGAAGGCGAGCGCGCAGGAGGACGACATCCGCGCCCACATGCTCGACCAGGCCGGTCAGGCGTGGGCCGAGGCGAAGAACTGGGACCGCGCCAACGCGGCGCAGTCGGCGGCGCTGGCGCTCGCGCCGAAGTCGGTGGACCTGTGGGTCAGCCGCGCCCGCACCCGCGCCCAGGCGCTCAACTACGGCCTCGCGGTGGACGACCTCAACCAGGCGCTGAAGCGCGACCCGAAAAACGTCGAGGCGTTGGTGCTGCGCGGCTCGGCATATCGCTTCCTCGACGCGCAGGATCTGGCCCTCGCCGACCTCGACGCGGCGGTCAAGCTCGACCCGACCAACCCGTCGGCGCGGCTGGAGCGCGGCATCCTGCATCGGCTGATGAAGCATCCGGCGCTGGCGCGGGAGGACTGGCGCGAGGCGCTGCTCAACGCCCCCGACGATGCGCCGATCATCGAGGACATCCGCCGCAACATCGAGCTCCTGGAGCTCCCCGACCCGGCGGCGAAGTAGGGCCTAGCCTTCGGCGGCGGTGAGGCGCAGGATGCGGCCGCCCTTGCCGTCGGTGAGGACGTAGAGCGCGCCGTCGGGCCCGATCAGCACGTCGCGGATGCGGCTGCCGAAGTCGATGCGCTCCTCGCCAATGACGCGGTCGCCGTCGAGGCTGAGGCGGACCAGGCCGTGATAGCTCAAGCCCGCGAGGAGCAGGCTGCCCTTCCAGCCGGGGAGGACGTCGGCGGTGACGAAGGCGATGCCCGAGGGCGAGATCGACGGCACCCACCAGCGAATCGCGTCGGCGAAGTCGGGGCGGGAGGCGGGATCGGGAATCGGCACGCCGGAATAGTGGGTACCGTGGCTGACCAGGGGCCAGCCGTGGTTGGCGCCGCGCTGCGGGATGTTGAGTTCGTCGCCGCCGCGCGGCCCCATTTCCGAAACCCAGAGCGCGCCGCTGGCGGGGTTGATCGCCGCGCCCTCGACGTTGCGGTGGCCGTAGGACCAGATCGCCGCGTCACCGGCCTTGCCGACGAACGGGTTGTCCTTGGGGATCGAGCCATCGGGGTTGATGCGCACGATCGCGCCGAGGGTGTTGGCGCGGTTCTGCGCCTCGTTCATATAGTTGAAGCGCTCGCCCAGGGTGACGAACAGGGTGCCGTCGGGGGCGAAGACGAGGCGCGAGCCGAAGTGGTTGGGGCCGTTGACCGCGGGCGTCTGGCGGAAGATCACCTGGAAGTTTTCGAGCGCGGTGGCGTCGGCATTGAGCCTGCCGCGTCCGGCGGAGGTGGCGACGCCGCCGTCGCGGGCCTCGGAGTACGAGAGGTAGACGTAGCGGGTGTGAGCGAAGTCGGGGTCGAGCGCGACGTCGAGGAGGCCGCCCTGGCCGCGGTCGACGACCTCGGGCACCCCTTTGATCGGCTCGGATTTTTCCCCCTGGCGCCGGATCAGGCGGAGGCTGCCGGATTTCTCGGTGACGAGCAGCCGACCGTCGGGAAGGAACGCCGCGCCCCACGGCCCATCGAGGCCACCGACCCAGGTTTCGACCGCGAGCGCGCCCGCCTCGGTTGCGACGCGTTTCGGCACCGCTTGCGCCGACGCCGTCCCCGCGGCGGCGAGAACCAGGGCGAACGTCCAGGCGGCGATCCGGTGCATGGCGAGGCTCCTTCGGACGGGATATCCGAAGATAACCCGGCAGCGCGGCGGTCGGTTCCCGACCGGGGGACTCCGGGAAGCTCCCGAACGCCTTGATATAGTCACAGGAATTGTCCTTTGCCGCGGCTACGGCTGTGCTATCGTAATCGCGTATTTTCGCTCTCTTTCGTCTCGGGCCGCACATGCGCATATCGGAAGCCTGGGCCGGAGCATCGGCCACCGACGTCGACTTCGAGTCCGCCCTCTGCGCCTGCGGTCCACAGGGCGCGGCGATCTCCGCGTTCGACTGGGGCACCACCCCGCTCGGGCCGATCGACACATGGGCCGAATGGATGCGCACCCTGGTGCTGACCGTGGCGTCGTCGCCGCATCCGATGTCGTTGCGCCTCGGGCCCGAGCTCACCACGATCTTCAACGAGACCTTCATCCCGCTGCTCGGCGCGCGCGCCCCCGACGCGCTCGGCAAGCGCTTCGACGAGATCTGGCCGGAGCTGTTCGACGAGGTGCTGCCCTGGCTCAAGCGTGCCCTCGCGGGCGAGCCGGTGTGGAAGGAGAACACGCCGCTGTGGATCAACCGCAACGGCTTCGAGGAACTCACCTACTGGACCTTCGCCTACACCCCGGTGCGCGACGACCGGGGCCGGGTCGCGGGCATCCTCAACATCATCAGCGAAACCACCGAGGCGGTAACGACCCAGGCCGCGCTCGAACGCGCCAACCAGACGATGGCGGCCGAGGTCGAAAACGCGATGCGCGCTCTCGCCGAGCGCGACGAGGCGGAGCGCCAGCAGCGTATCCTCAAGCACGAACTCATCCACCGGATGAAGAACATGCTCGCGGTGATCAGCTCGATGGTGTCCCACAGCATCCTCAGCGCCCGCTCGGTGCCGCACGCCGCCGAGGTCACCGCGGCGCGGCTGGCGGCCTACGCCCGGGTGCAGGAGGTATTTTCCGAGGGCGCGTGGTCGGACGCGGATCTGCACGAAGTGGTGGCGGCGGCGATCGCGCCCCATCTCAACGGCATGGAAAACCGCCTCACCTTCAACGGCCCGTCGGTCCGCCTGAACGCGCAGCACTCCCTCGCGATCGCGCTGGCGGTGCACGAGCTCGCCACCAACGCGGTGAAGTACGGCGCGCTCTCCAACGGTTCGGGCCGGGTTTCGGTGCAATGGTGCATGGACGAGGCGCGCTTCGTCTTCGACTGGCACGAACTCGACGGCCCGGAGATCTCGCCGCCCAAGGAGCGCGGCTTCGGCTCGATCCTCACCGACCGGATCGTGCCGTCGTATTTTTCCGGGCGCGCCATCAAGGTGTTCGACCCAAAGGGACTGCGCTACACTCTCGAAGGCCAAGTCATCCCTGCGGACGACGCATGAGCCGATAACCCACGAGGCACGGATGAACATTGCGGACTGCTGGTTGGCCCTCCCCGCGTCACCCGGCGATTTTGCCACCCGCCTCCGCGCCTGCGGCATGCAGGGCGCGGCGATCGCGGCCTTCGACTGGGGAACCACGCCGCTCGGCCCGCTCGCGGACTGGCCGCAATCGTTGAAGACGGTGGTTCACACCCTTGCCGCGTCCGCGCAGCCGATGTGCCTGTGGTACGGGCCCGAGCTCACCACGATCTTCAACGACGGCTTCGCGCCGATCCTCGGCAAGCGCGCGCCCGCCGCCCTCGGCAAGCGCCTCGACCAGGTCTGGCCCGACGTGTTCGACGAGATCGTGCCGATGGTGCGCAGCGCGCTCGCGGGCGAAACCGTCTGGCACGACGAGATGCCGCTGTGGATGACCCGCAACGGGTTCGAGGAGCTCACCTACTGGCGCTTCTCCTACAGCCCGGTGCTCGACGACGACGGCCGGATCGTCGGCTTCCTCGACGTCGTCACCGAGACCACCGAAGCGGTGACCACCCAGATGGCCCTGGAAAAGGCGAACGACTCCCTCGCCTTCGAGGTCGAGAACGCGCGCCGCGCCCTCGCCCAGCGCGACGTGGCGGAACGCCAGCAGCGCACCCTGCGGCGCGAGCTGGTGCACCGGATGAAGAACATGCTGGCGGTGATCTCGGCGATGGTCACCCACAGCATCCGCAACGCCCGCAGCCTCGAGGACGCCGCCGCCGTGACGAGCGCGCGGCTCGCCGCCTATGCGCGGGTGCAGGAGGTGTTTTCGGACGGCGCGGAGACCGAGGCCGACCTCGCGCAGGTGATCGCGGCGGCCCTCGCGCCCCACGCCGACGGACGAGAGAACCGCCTGGAGGTCAGCGGGCCGCAGCTCCGGCTGAGCGCCAACCACGCCCTCGCGATCGCGCTCGCGGTGCACGAGCTGACCACCAACGCGGTCAAATACGGCGCGCTCTCCAATGCCTCGGGCAAGGTGCGGGTGCAGTGGCATGCCGACGCGGCGGCGCGCTTCGTCTTCGACTGGAGCGAGAGCGGC
>LUYR01000126.1 GCA_001603335.1 Rhodospirillales bacterium Alpha_05
GGGTCGTCTGAATAGGCCGGTGGGCGGGGGATGTCAGCTCCAGAACCAGCGGCAGGCGACCGGCCCCGACGGAGGGGTGCGCCTTCAGCCCGTAAAGCTCCTGCACGCGGATGGACAGAAGCGGCTCGGCGCCATCGTAATGAATGGGGTGCCGTTGCCCGGTCGGGGCCTCGAAATGGGTCGGTGCCAGCCGGGCCAGATCGCGGCTCACCGCATGCGGTACGAGCGACATAAGGCCTTCGGTCAGGCTGCCCGATTTCACGTCGTCCAGTCCCCGCGTCTCGTGCTGGAAGGGCTCGAACCATTCGTCGAGCCGTGCGATCAGCGCCTCGTCGCTCATGTCCGGCCAGGGTTCGCCCAGCACCCGGTGCAGGAAGCCAATACGGTCGCGAAGCTGGCTCGCCTCCTTGCCGAAGGGCAGGGCGGCAAGCCCGAGCAGCCGCACACCGTCGGCCAAGGCCTTTGCCGCCTTCTGTCCGATCGGGCGGGGTAGCGGCGTTTCTTCCAGCACCAGCGCATCGAGCCGTGTGACGCGCCGCGCCCGTACCTGCCGGCTATCGCGATCGAATAGGCATTGCTCCTCACGCTTGATGGCGGGTTTCAGCTCATGCTCCACCTCGGCACGGCTGATTTCCGCCGCGGCCAGAATGCGCGGCTGAGCAGCGCGGCCGGTCAGGTCGGCCACCACCAGCATCGCGGCGGCGGAAAGCCGTTCCGTCTGATCGAGTTCGCCGCCGCGCCCGTTGGCCAGAACGAAGCGCCCGGGTCCGCCGCGCTGGAGTGCAATGCGATCAGGGAAGGCATGCAGCAGCAGCGCGCCGGGGCGTCCTGCTTCGTCCGATCTGCGGGCACCCGGTTGCAGCGTTTCTGCCAACCGCATCGCCAACCGCCGGGCGGCCTCCGCACGCGGCCCTTTCTCGCCCCGGAAGCGGCGCAACCGCTCTTCGAGATCGGGGCTTTGGCCACCGAGGCCCTGCTCGGTGAGAAGAACACCCAGAAGGCAGGCTTCAAGCGCATGCCCCTCCGTCGCTGCTGCCACGGCCATGGCGGCGAGCCGCGGCGGCAGTGCCAGCGAACGAATACGCTTGCCGTTCTCGGTCAGGTCACCGCTCTCATCGAGCGCGCCGAGCAGGACGAGGAGATTGCGCGCCTCCGTAAAGGCCGCCGCCGGAGGCGGATCGATGAAGGCAAGTCCTGCCGGGTCTTTCACGCCCCAATGGGCCATGTCGAGCACTAGCGCCGTCAGGTCGCTCGACAGGATCTGCGGCGGTGTAAAGGCCTGAAGGGCCGCCGTCTGTCCCGGATGCCAGAGACGAATGGCAATGCCCGGTCCGGTTCGCCCCGCGCGACCGGCCCGCTGGTCGGCGGAGGCCTTCGATACCCGCACGGTCTCCAGCCGGGTGATGCCTGTCGCCGGCTCGAACACCGGTAATCGTTGCAGCCCGCTGTCGATGACGATGCTAACTCCGTCGATGGTGATCGAGGTTTCGGCGATAGAGGTTGCCAGCACAATCTTGCGTCGTCCCGCCGACGCAGGCCGAATGGCGGCATCCTGCTCTTTCTGCGTCAGGTTGCCATAAAGCGGTGTGATATCCGTATTCGGCCCGAACCGGCCTTCCAGCCGCTCGGCGGTGCGCAGAATCTCCGCCTGTCCCGGCAAGAAGGCAAGGATTGAACCGGCGGAAGAGGCATGTGCCTCGCGGATGGCGCGCGCCATCGTATCCTCGATCCGTTCACCGGCCGGCCGTTCGTTGTGCTGGACATCGACGGGGAACGATCGCCCCATACTTTCGATAGCAGGTGGGTGACCCAGCAATGCCCCGACCCGCTCGACATCAAGCGTCGCCGACATCACGAGAATTCGCAGATCCGGACGCAGCGCCGACCGCACGTCGAGCGCCAGCGCCAGTCCAAAATCCGCGTCCAGCGATCGTTCGTGGAATTCATCGAAAATCACCGCCGAAACACCCGTCAATTCGGGATCATCCAGCACCATGCGGGCAAAGACGCCTTCGGTCACCACCTCGATGCGGGTGCGGGCGGAAATGCGGCTGTCAAGGCGCATGCGGTAGCCGACGGTTTCGCCGACCGGCTCGCCGGCCAATTCGGCCATCCGTCCCGCAGCAGCCCGGGCGGCCAGACGGCGCGGTTCAAGCAGCACGATCTTGCCATCGCCCCGCCAGGCCTCGCCCAGCAGGTAAAGCGGCACGAGTGTCGTCTTGCCGGCGCCAGGAGGGGCGGAAAGAACCGCCCGTCCTTCGTCGGCCAGTGCCTTGCCGATCTCCGGCAGGACCGGAGACACGGGTAAGGCGGGCAGTGATTCACGTGAAAATGCCATTCTTGTCTTATACGGTTTTGCCGGTCGTGCGCTCATAGGCGAGGATTGCTCCGGCCAGGTCTTCCAGAGCAGCCCCGACCGACTTGAACAGCGTGATGGCCGAAGGGTCTTTGCGTCCCGGTTTCTTGCCCCGCACGAGTTCGGCGAGTTCGGAGCGAATGTCGCTGCGAATGATGACGCCGTTCAGAAGCGGCTGAACGAGGTCTCCCCCCTCGTGCAGCGCACCTTCATACGTGTCGACATGGATTTCGGCACGGCGAACGGCCTCGTCGTCGCACTCCCGCATGGTCGGCTTGAACGCACCGATCAGGTCGAGATGGGCGCCGGGCTTCAGCCAGTCGCCATGCACCAGCGGTTCGGAAGACAAGGTGCAGCACGAAACGATATCCGCGTGCCGCACCGCCGCTTCGAGATCGGAAACGGCTTCTGCGGCGAAGCCAAGCGCCCGCGCTTCCGCCGCCGTCTTTTCCGCAGCTTCGAGACGCCGCGCCCAGACGCGGAAGC
>LUYR01000127.1 GCA_001603335.1 Rhodospirillales bacterium Alpha_05
CGCTGCGACTGGGTTTTGCGGGTCGCGCCGATGGCGGCGGAAGGCCATGGGCCGTTCCCGGGGTGCGGCCTCGGGGTTTCCGGCGGGCTGGAGGCGGCGCTGCGCGACGGCGCTTCGGCGCTCGCCGTGGAAGACGAATTTCGCGACCGCCTCGCGGCGACGCGCGGGCTCGATGCCTCGGCGGGCACGACCACCGAGGGTCCGCACCGCAGCGATCTCGAGGCGGTGCATCTGGCGAAGGACATGCCCGCGCATCTCGCCTCGACCGGAGAGCAGAAGGCGCTGCTGATCGGCTTGATGCTGGCGCAGGCGAAGGTTTTGACGCAGGGGCGGTCGGTTCCGCCGCTGCTGCTGCTGGACGAGGTGGCGGCGCACCTGGATGGGTCGCGCCGCGCCGCCTTGTTCGACGTGCTGGTCGGATTCCCCGGCCAGTCCTGGCTCACCGGCACCGACGCCGCGTTGTTCGCGGCGCTTGAAGGCCGGGCGCGATTCTTGACGGTGGCCGACGCCGCCGTGACGGGGGAGAGCGCCTCCCCCAGCAACGAGGACTGAACGTAGTGACCGAGATGACCACGCCTGACACCGATGCCGTCTACGATTCCCAGTCGATCAAGGTCTTGAAGGGCCTGGAGGCGGTGCGCAAGCGCCCCGGGATGTACATCGGCGACACCGACGACGGCTCGGGCCTCCACCACATGGTCTACGAGGTGGTGGACAACGCCATCGACGAGGCGCTGGCGGGCTATTGCGACCGCTGCGACGTGACCTTGAACGCCAACGGCTCGGTGACCGTGCGCGACAACGGCCGTGGCATCCCGGTCGACATTCACAAAGGCGAGGGCATTTCCGCCGCCGAAGTGATCATGACCCAGCTGCACGCGGGCGGAAAGTTCGACCAGAACTCCTACAAGGTGTCGGGCGGCCTGCACGGCGTCGGCGTCTCGGTGGTCAACGCGCTGTCGGAATGGCTGGAGCTGCGGGTCTGGCGCGGCGGCAAGGAGCACTTCATGCGCTTCCGCCACGGCGATTCCGAGGCGCCGCTCGGCATCGTCGGCGATGCACCGACGCGCGACGACGGCAAGCCGTTCACCGGCACCGAGATCACCTTCCTCGCCTCGACCGAAACCTTCACCATGACCACGTTCGACTTCGCGACGCTCGAGCATCGCCTGCGCGAACTGGCGTTCCTGAACTCGGGTGTGTGGCTGTCGCTCACCGACGCCCGCACGTCGGAAAAGCGCACCGTCGACTTCCACTACGAAGGCGGCATCCAGGCCTTCGTGCAGTACGTCGACCGCGCCAAGACCGCGCTCCACACCCCGCCGATCACGATGATGGGCGAGAAGGACGGCATCGTCGTCGAGCTTTCGATGGAGTGGACCGACAGCTACCACGACTCGACCCTCTGCTTCACCAACAACATCCCGCAGCGCGACGGCGGCACCCACTTGGCCGGCTTCCGCGCCGCGCTCACCCGCACGGTGAACGCCTACGCCAACGACAGCGGCATGGCGAAGCGCGAGAAGGTCAACCTCACCGGCGAGGACATGCGCGAGGGTCTCTCCTGCATCCTCTCGGTCAAGGTGCCGGACCCGAAGTTCTCCTCCCAGACCAAGGACAAGCTGGTGTCGTCGGAAGTCCGGCCGGTGGTCGAGGCGATCGTCGGCGACAAGCTCACCCAGTGGTTCGAGGAGCATCCGCAGGACGCGCGCAAGATCATCGGCAAGGTGATCGAGGCCGCCGCCGCCCGCGAGGCGGCGCGCAAGGCCCGCGATCTCACCCGCCGCAAGACCGCGCTCGACATCGCGACCCTGCCCGGCAAGCTCGCCGACTGCCAGGAGCGCGATCCGGCGCTGTCCGAAATCTTCCTCGTCGAGGGTGATTCCGCAGGCGGCTCGGCCAAGCAGGGCCGCGACCGCTCGAACCAGGCGATCCTGCCGTTGAAGGGCAAGATCCTCAACGTCGAGCGCGCGCGCCGCGACAAGATGCTCTCCTCGGCGGAAATCGGCACCCTGATCACCGCGATCGGCACCGGCATCGGCGCGGGCATCGACCGCGACGACTTCGACATCGGCAAGGCGCGGTACCACAAGATCATCATCATGACCGACGCCGACGTCGACGGCTCGCACATCCGCACCCTGCTGCTCACCTTCTTCTTCCGCCAGATGCCCGAGCTGATCGAGCGCGGCTACCTCTACATCGCCCAGCCGCCGCTCTACCGCGTCAAGCGCGGCGAAACCAAGGGCCAGTACCTCAAGGACGATCGCGGCCTCGAAGACTACCTCACCGAATCCGGGGTCAAGGACGCGGTGCTGGTGCTCCACGACGGCCAGCAGATTGCCGGTAACGACCTGAAGGCGCTCACCGAACGCTGCCGTGCGGTCAAGCACCTGCTGGTGCCGTTGTCGCGCTCGGTGCCGATGCACATCGTCGAGCAGGCCGCGGTTTCGGGCGCGTTCGCCACCGAAATCCTCGACGACCCCGCCAAGACCGCCGCCGCAGCAGCCC
>LUYR01000128.1 GCA_001603335.1 Rhodospirillales bacterium Alpha_05
GGGCTTGGCGGGCTGGCTATCGACCTTGGTGGTCAGGGCCTCGTCGCGGAGGAAGCGGCGCACCTCGGCGGCGAAGCGTTCGAGCATGTCGACGCGCGCGGCGCGACGCTCGAACACCCGGTAGCCCTGGAGCTCCACCCACTCGGGGGCGACGCCCTCGGCGAGCGGGAACGACACCTGGCCGGGAGTGAGCGGCGAATGGGCGTGGACGAATCCGGCGACGTCCTCGACCTTACGGTCGACGGCGGTGAGCACCAGCAGCAGGCGCTGCGCGGCGGGCTTCAGCATGTCGGGCAGATAGACGGTTTCGACGCCGAAGCGCACGCCGAGCTTGCCCATCGCCTTGCGGTCGTCGTCGGACAGATGCGCGAGATCCTGCGCCAAGGCGGAGCGGCGCATCGTGCCGCCGGCTTCGACGAGGCGGAAGGCGAGGCCGCGCGGCAGGCCGGTCAACTCGGCTTCGGCGAGCGAGGCGAGCGGGCGCAGCGCGCCGTGCATCTGCGCTTCGAGCCAGCCCTGCACCCGAGTGCGGACGAGGTCGACGTGGGCGTCGGCGAGGAGGTCGTTGGGCAGCACGTCGACGCGGGGCTTGAGGCGTTCCGACCCGGCGGAGATCTTCGCCACCGGGGCGCCGTGCCAGGTGACTTCGCCGCCGTTGGTGAGCGCGAAGGTGGCATCGGGGGCGACCGAGAGCGCCTGGGCGCGCTGCGCGACCTCGCCCTTCAGTGCCTGGGATGCGGCGATGGCGACGACCTTGTCGGCCTGATCCGAGGCTCCATCCGTATCGGCGATGAAGCCGAGCCCTTCGAGACGACCAACGCGATGGCCTTCGATATGAACGTCCCCGTTCGGCGTGACGGTTGCTTCCAACGTACTTTGCCCCTTCAAGCGGCTTAACAGGATGGCGGTGCGCCGGTCGACGAACTTTTGCGTCAGACGGTCATGTAGCGCATCCGATAGGCGATCTTCAATCCGTCTTGTGCGTTCGCGCCAATGATTCGTGTCGGAAACCCAGGTGGCGTGGTTCGCCACCGTGGTCCAAACCCGAATTTCCGCGATGCGTTGCGACAGATGGACGATGTCTCCGTCGATGCGATCGATGCGCCCCACGTGGTGATCCAGGAAACTATCGGGTATCACGCCCGCGTCGTCGGTCAAATAGAGAAATAGCCGGTTCAGCAACCTGGCGTGGGCTTCGGCGCTGATTTTTTGAAAATCCGGAATCTGGCAGAGCTCCCAGAGCAGGCGGACGCGGTCGGGATGCGCGGCGCGGGTGCGGATCTCCGCGCTTTGCGCCAGGGTCTCGAGCACCTGGACGTCGTCGGCGCGGCGCGCGCGGAGGAAGTCGGCCCCCGGCGGCGGCACCAGCAGGCTTTTCAGGAGCGAATCCACCGAGGTGAAGCGCAGGCTCGGGTTGCGCCAGAACAGCGCCTTGACCGGGCGGAAGTCGTGGTTCTCGACCCGCTCGATCAGCTCGGCGTCGAAGGGAATCGCATCCGCCGTGGTGCCGAAAGTGCCGTCGTTCATGTGCCGCCCGGCGCGCCCGGCGATCTGGCCGATCTCGGGCGGCGAGAGGTGGCGCGGCTGCGCGCCGTCGTATTTCACCGTCTGGGCGAAGGCGACATGGTCGATGTCCATGTTCAGCCCCATGCCGATGGCGTCGGTGGCGACGAGGAAGTCGACCTCGCCCGACTGGTACATCTCGACCTGGGCATTGCGGGTGCGCGGGGAGAGCGCGCCCAGCACCACTGCCGCCCCGCCCCGGTGCCGCCGCACCTGGTCGGCGATGGCGTAGACGTCGGCGGCGGAGAACGCGACGATGGCCGACCGGCGCGGCAGGCGGGTGAGGTTCTTCGCCCCCGCGAAGGTGAGCTGCGACATCCGCGGCCGGGTCTGCACCTCGATGCCGGGCACGAGGCGGGTGATCACGCCGCGCATGGTGTCGGCACCGAGGAAGAGGGTCTCGGAAAGGCCGCGCGCGTGCAGCAGGCGGTCGGTGAACACATGGCCGCGCTCGGGGTCGGCGCACATCTGGATTTCGTCGATGGCGAGGAATTCCACCAGCCGGTCGAGGGGCATCGCCTCGACGGTGCAGATGAAATAGCGCGGGTTGGGCGGGATGATCTTTTCCTCGCCGGTGACCAGCGCGACCTGATGCTTGCCGCGCACCTTCACCACCCGATCGTAGTTCTCGCGCGCCAGCAGGCGCAGCGGGAAACCGATCATGCCGCTGGCATGCGCCATCAATCGCTCGATGGCGTAGTGGGTCTTGCCGGTGTTGGTGGGGCCGAGGATCGCCGCGATCCTGGCGTGTCGGTTCACGATCATGCCCGGCAGAGTGGGGGCGCACGCCGCCAATGTCCAGCGCCTTTCCCCGGCCTGAGGGACCATTGACACCGCCCCTCGCCGCCCCTTACATGCGGTCTCATCCATTTTTCACGAATTTCGAGGACTGCACGTACCATGACGGTGGAAACCCTGCATTTTCAGGCTGAGGTCGCCAAGCTTCTGGACATCGTCGTCCATGCCCTCTACTCGCAGAAGGACGTCTTCCTGCGCGAGCTGATCTCCAATGCCTCCGACGCCTGCGATCGCCTGCGCTACGCCGCGATCACCGAACCCGCCCTCACCGAAGGCGACGCCGACTACAAGGTCCGCCTGATCCCCGACGAAACCGCCAAGCTGCTCACCGTCGCCGACAACGGCATCGGCATGAGCCGCGACGACCTCGTCGAGAACCTCGGCACCATCGCCCGCTCCGGCACCGCCCGCTTCGCCGAGGCGCTCGCCGCCCAGGCGGGCAAGCCCGAGGGCGAGAAGACCCTCGCGCTGATCGGCCAGTTCGGCGTCGGCTTCTACGCCGCGTTCATGGTGGCGGGCCGGGTCGACGTGATCACCCGCAAGGCCGGCCAGGCACAGGGCTGGAAGTGGTCGTCGGACGGCAAGGGCGACTTCACCGTCGAGCCCTACGACGAAGCGCCGCGCGGCACCCGTATCGTCCTGCACCTCAAGGACGACGCCCTCGACTACTTGAAGGCCGAAACCCTCACCCGCGTGGTCAAGACCTACTCCGACCACATCGACCTGCCGGTGGTGCTGGTGGAAGGCCAGGAAAGCCGCACCCTCAACGCCGCCGCCGCGCTCTGGACCCGGCCGAAGTCGGAGATCACGCCGGAACAGTACAAGGAGTTCTACCACCACGTCGGCCACGCCTTCGACGACCCGTGGCTCACCGTCCACATGCATGCCGAAGGCGCGATCGAATACACCGGACTGGTGTTCGTCCCCTCCGACCGGCCGTTCGACCTGTTCGACCCGGACCGCCGCCAGCGCCTCAAGCTCTACGTCCGCCGCGTCTTCATCACCGACGACTGCGAAGGCTTGGTGCCGTCGTATCTGCGCTTCCTCAAGGGGATCGTCGACACGCCGGACCTGCCGCTCAACGTCTCCCGCGAGATGCTCCAGGACAACCCGCTGGTGCGCAAGATCGGCCGGGGTCTGGTCGGCCGCGTCCTCGCCGAAATCGGCAAGGCGTCGGAAGACGCCACCCGCTACGCCGAGTTCTGGGAAGCCTTCGGCGCGGTGCTGAAGGAAGGCATCTACGAAGACTTCGAACGCCGCGCCACCATCCTCGACCTCTGCCGCTTCCGCTCGTCGCTGCGCGACGGCTGGATCAGCCTCGCCGACTACGTCGCGGCGATGCCCGAGGGCCAGGAGGCGATCTATTTCCTCACCGGCGATTCGGCGGAGGCGCTGAAAGCCAACCCGCAGATCGAAGGCTTCACCGCCAAGGGCGTCGAAGTGCTCCTGCTCACCGACACCATCGACGAGTTCTGGACCACCATGGCGCCGCCCTACAAGGAGCACCGCTTCGCCTCGGTGGCGATGGCGGGCGGCGACCTCGCCAAGATCAAGGCCAAGGACGACGCGCCCGAAGCCGAAGCCAAGCCCGAGGACGAAAGCCCCACCCTCGAAGCCGACATCCACGCCCTCACCGTGGCGATGAAGGCGGTGTTCGGCGACGAAGTCTCGGCGGTGAAATCCTCCGAACGCCTCACCGCCAGCCCGGTCTGCCTGGTCTCGGGCGACGCGGGCGTCAGCCTCCATATGGAACGCTTGCTCAAAGCCCATAACCGTACCGGCGCCCACGCCGACCGCGTGCTCGAAATCAACCCCAAGCACCCGGTGATCAAAGCCCTCGCCCAGCACGCCGAAGGCGACGCCTTCGCCGACGCCGCATGGCTGCTGCTCGACCAGGCCCGCATCGTCGAAGGCGAACCCGTCGCCGACGCCGCCGCGTTCTCACGGCGGCTGACGTCGGTGATGGAAAAAGGGCTGCTCTAAAAACAAAAAGTCGCGGAGGGACTCGTCCCTCCGCACCTCCCCTTAGTTTTTCGCCGCGAAGCGGCTATCATCCACCACGCCGCGTGATGATTTTATTCACGCTACGCGCAAAAAACTTAAGG
>LUYR01000129.1 GCA_001603335.1 Rhodospirillales bacterium Alpha_05
AAGCGGCTATCAACCATCACGCGGCGTGATGGATGTATCGCGCTAACGCGCAAAAACCAGAGTTACGGGGTCTGGGGCCCAAGGCCCCAGCGGGCGCGGGCAGAGCCCGCACCTTTACTCTTCCCCGATCAACCCCTTCAACCGATACAGCGCATCGAGCGCTTCGCGCGGCGAGAGCGCATCCGGGGTGATTTCGGCCAGCGCGTCGCGCAGCGGGTCGGCTTTCGGGGCCTGCGGCTGGGGGCGCGAGAGGACGGCGGAGAACAGCGGCAGGTCGTCGGCGAGGCGGGTTGCGCCCGAGGATTTCTCGTCGGATTCGACGGTGCGGAGGACGACCTCTGCGCGGTCGATCACCGCGGCGGGGAGTCCGGCGATGCGGGCGACGTGGATACCGTAGGAGCGGTCGGCGGTTCCGGGCGCGACTTCATGGAGGAAGACGAGATCGCCCTTCCACTCCTTGATCCGCATGGTGAAGGGGGCAAGAGCGGGGAGCTTGGCGGTGAGCGCCTTGAGTTCGTGGTAGTGGGTGGCGAACAGGGCGCGGCAGCGGTTGACGTCGTGGAGGTGTTCGATCACCGACCAGGCGATCGCCATGCCGTCGTAGGTGGCGGTGCCGCGACCGATTTCATCCAGTACGACCATGGAACGTTCGGTCGCCTGATGCAGGATCGCCGCGGTCTCGACCATTTCGACCATGAAGGTGGAGCGACCGGAAGCGAGGTCGTCGGCGGCGCCGACGCGGCTGAACAGGCGGTCGACGACGCCGATCTCGGCGGAATCGGCGGGAACGTAGGCACCGATGTGGGCCATCACCACGATCAGCGCGTTTTGGCGCAGAAATGTGCTCTTACCGGCCATGTTCGGGCCGGTAATCAACCAAATTCGCGCGTTTTCGCCCATTTCGCAGGTATTTGCGACGAATTTTCCGCGGTCGCCGGCGATCATCGCCTCCTCGACCACCGGATGACGCCCGCCGCGTACCGAAAACCGCGTGTCGTCGCTGATGTGCGGCCGGATGTGGCCGCGCAGCGCCGCGAGATCGGCGAGCGCGGCGGCGACGTCGAGCACGGCGAGGGCATGTGCGGTCGCCATCAGTTCGCGGCCGCGCGCGAGCACGTCGGCGATCAGGTCGGCGAACAGGGCGAGCTCCATGGCGAGCGCCTTGTCCGCCGCGCCGCGCACCTTGTCCTCGAGGCCGGAGAGCTCGACGGTGGTGAAGCGCATCGCGTTCGCCATGGTCTGACGATGGATGAACAGGGCCTTGTCGGCCAGCAGGGCTTCGCCGTGGCGCTGAGCGACTTCAATGAAGTAGCCGAGGACGTTGTTGTATTTGATCTTGAGCGCGGTGATCCCGGTATGCTCGACGTACTGGTTCTGCAGCGCCGCAATCAGGCGGCGGCTGTCGTCGCGGAGTTCGCGCAGTTCATCGAGTTCGGGAGCGTAATATTTGGCGATGACGCCGCCGTCGCGCGCCAGCAGCGGCGGGTCTTCGGCGAGCGCGCGGGTGAGGCGGTCGACCAGGGCGGTGTGCTCGCCCAGACCCGCGTAGGCGCGCATCAGGCCTTCGGGCAGCGAGCCGTCGGGGCTGGCGGCGCGCAGCAGGTTGCGCACTTCGGGCGCGGCGGTGAGGGTTTCGCGGATCGCGACGAGGTCGCGCGGCCCGCCCCGTCCGAGCGACATGCGCGACAGCGCGCGGGCGATGTCGGGGCAACCCTTCAGCGTGCGGCGCAGGTCGGCGCGGGCGTCGGCGTGTTCGACGAAGAACGCGACGTCGTCCTGGCGGCGGACGATCCGCTCGACGTCGGTGATCGGCTGGTTGAGGCGGTCGGCGAGCAGGCGCGCGCCCGCGCCGGTGACGGTGCGGTCGATGGTGGCGAGCAGGCTACCCCTGCGTTCGCCGGTCTGGGTCTGCACGAGTTCGAGGCTGCGCCGCGTCGCCGCGTCGATTTCCAGCACCGAGCCCTGGCGCACCCGCTTGGGCGGCTGGACCAACGGCAG
>LUYR01000130.1 GCA_001603335.1 Rhodospirillales bacterium Alpha_05
CGCAGGGCTTCGGCGTCACCGAGCTCGCCGCGGTCACCGCGCGCTCCGGCGTAATCCTCTCCTCCACCGCGGCGCGCGACGCGATCCGCGAGGGGCGGATGGGCGACGCCAAGGCGATCCTCGGCCGCCCCTGGTCGATCGAGGGCACGGTGCAGCACGGCGAGGCGCGGGGCCGCTCGATCGGCTTCCCCACCGCCAACGTGCCGTTGACCGACACCTTGCGGCCGCGCGCCGGAGTCTATGCGGTCCGGGTGCGGATCGACGACGACGACACGATTTACCACGGCGTCGCGAATTGCGGCCGCCGCCCGACCTTCGACGGCAAGGGCACGGTGCTGGAAGTGCATCTGTTCGACTTCGCCGAAAGTCTTTATGATCGCCGCCTTCATGTGGCCTTCGCGCACTTCCTGCGCGATGAGCGGAAGTTCGACGGCCTCGACGCATTGAAGCGTCAGATCGTCGACGACGCCCAGGCCGCACGCCGGTATTTGCAAGAAACCGCCTGACAGAACGAGCGTAAAGAATGAGCGTGGAGACGAAAGAGACCGTGTTCCTGCCCGCCACTTCCTTCGGGATGAAGGCCGGGCTGCCGACGCTGGAACCGAAGCTGCTGGACCGCTGGAAGGCGATCGACCTCGAGGGCCGCCTGCGCAAGGCGGGCGCCGAGCGCGAGCCGTTCATTCTCCACGACGGCCCGCCCTACGCCAACGGCAACCTCCACATCGGCCACGCGCTCAACAAGATCCTGAAGGACGTGATCGTCAAGAGCCAGCAGATGATGGGCAAGGACGCCCGCTACGTGCCCGGCTGGGACTGCCACGGCCTGCCGATCGAATGGAAGATCGAGGAAAAATACCGCGCCGCGGGCAAGGACAAGGACGCGGTGCCGGTCGCCGAGTTCCGCCAGGAATGCCGCGACTTCGCCGCGCACTGGATCGAGGTGCAGAAGGCCGAGTTCCAGCGCCTCGGCATCGGCGGCGACTGGGCCAATCCCTACACCACGATGAGCTACCCGGCCGAGGCGCGGATCGTCGCCGAGCTCGGCAAGTTCCTCTTGAACGGCGGCCTCTACAAGGGTGCGAAGCCGGTGATGTGGTCGGTGGTCGAGAAGACCGCGCTGGCCGAGGCCGAGGTCGAATACCACGACCACACCTCCACCACCATCTGGGTGCGTTTCCCGGTGGTCGAAACCGGCGTGCAGGCGCTCAAGGGCGCGGCGGTGGTGATCTGGACCACCACCCCCTGGACGATGCCGGGCAACCGCGCGATCGCCTACGGCAAGGATTTCACCTACGCCGTGGTCGAGGTCAAGGAAGCCGAGGGCCACAGCCTCGCCCGTCCGGGCGAGCGTTTCGCGGTGCTGCGCGACCTGGTCGAGGACGTGGTCAAGGAAGCCCACATCACCGCCTATGATGTCGTCGCCGAGTTCCCCGGCGCGGATCTGGCCGGCACCGTCTGCCGCCATCCGCTGCATGCGGGCGGCTATGCCTTCCCGGTGCCGCTGCTGGCGGGCGACTTCGTCACCACCGACGTCGGCACCGGCTTCGTCCACATGGCGCCGGGCCACGGCGAGGACGACTGGCGCCTCTGCGTCGCCAACGGCATCGCGGTGCCCGACACCGTCGCCGACGACGGCGTCTATTACCCGCACGTGCCGATGTTCGCGGGCAAGCATGTGTTCAAGGTCGCGCCCGACGTGCTGAAGGCGATGACCCAGGCCGACGCGCTGCTCGCCTCGGGCAAGCTCGTCCACAGCTATCCGCATTCCTGGCGCTCGAAGGCGCCGCTGATCTTCCGCAACACGCCGCAGTGGTTCATCTCGATGGACACCAACGCGCTGCGCGACACCGCGCTCGCCGCCATCGACGACACCCGCTGGGTGCCGGCGCAGGGCCGCAACCGCATCCGCGCGATGGTCGAGGGCCGCCCCGACTGGTGCGTCTCGCGCCAGCGCGCCTGGGGCGTGCCGATCGCGGTGTTCGTCGACAAGAAGACCGGCGAACCGCTGCGCGACGCCAAGGTGATGGAGCGGATCGTCGACGCGGTGCGCGCCAAGGGCGCGGACGTCTGGTTCACCGAGCCGTCGGAGACCTTCCTTAGCCCCGAGTACGACGCCGCCAACTACGACAAGGTCACCGACATCCTCGACGTGTGGTTCGATTCGGGCTGCACCCACGCCTTCGTGCTCGAGGACCGCAACGACCTCACCTGGCCCGCCGCCCTCTACCTCGAAGGCTCGGACCAGCATCGCGGCTGGTTCCAGAGCTCGCTGCTGGAAAGCTGCGGCACCCGTGGCCGCGCGCCCTACGACACCGTGCTGACCCACGGCTTCGTGCTCGACGAACAGGGCCGCAAGATGTCGAAGTCCTTGGGCAACGTCGTCGCGCCCCAGGACGTCACCAACCAGATGGGCGCGGACATCCTCCGCCTCTGGGTGGTCGGCTCCGACTACACCGAGGACTTGCGCATCGGCAAGGAGATCCTCTCCCGCACCACCGACGTCTACCGCCGCCTGCGCAACACCCTGCGCTACCTCCTCGGCAACCTCGCGGGCTTCACCGAAGCCGAAAAGCTGCCGGTGGCCGAGATGCCCGAGCTGGAACGCTGGGTGCTGCATCGACTCTCCGAGCTCGACGCGGCGATGCGGGAGTGCTGCAACACCACCTACGCCTTCCATGAGCTGTTCCAGGAGTTGCACAACTTCTGCGCCATCGACCTGTCGGCGTTCTACTTCGACATCCGCAAGGACGTGCTCTACTGCGACGCCGCCGCCAGCACCCGCCGCCGCGCGGCACGCACCGTGCTCGACGTGGTGTTCAACACCCTGGTGGCGTGGCTCGCGCCGTTCACCGTGTTCACCGCCGAGGAAGCCTGGATGAGCCGCTTCCCCGAGAGCGAGCAGTCGGTGCACGAGCAGGCATTCCCGGCGATTCCGGCGGAGTGGCGCGACGACGCGCTCGCCGACCGCTGGACCCAGGTGCGCGATGTCCGCCGCGTGATCACCGGTACGCTCGAAAAGGAACGCGCGGCGAAGCGCATCGGCTCGTCGCTCCAGGCCGCCCCGGTGGTGCACCTCACGCCCGAGCTCGCCAAGCTCTGCGCCGGGTTGCCGCTCGCCGACCTGTGCATCACCTCGGACATCACCCTCACCACCGACCCGGCGCCGGAAGGCGCGTTCGCGCTCGACGACGTGCCGGGCGTGGCGGTGGTGCCGGAGCCGGCCTCGGGCGAGAAGTGCCAGCGCTGCTGGAAGGTGCTGCCCGACGTGGGCAGCCATGCCCACGCGGGCGTCTGCGACCGTTGCTCCGACGCGATGGACGCCTGGGAGGCCAACGCCTGATCATGAAGCGCGGCCTCCTCATCGCGCTCGCCGTGCTGATCGCCGACCAGATCAGCAAGGCGGCGATCCTCGACCTGATGCAGCCGCCCCGCAGCATCGAAATCCTGCCGGTGTTCAACATCGTGCTGGCGATGAACCGGGGCGTCAGCTTCTCGCTGTTCGCCAGCCACGGCGAGTGGACGCCCTACATCCTCACCGGCGTCGCGCTGGCGATGGTGGCGGGGCTGCTGTGGTGGCTGAGGACGGCGGAAACCACGCTCACCCGCGTCGCCATCGGTCTCGTCGTCGGCGGCGCGCTCGGCAACGTCATTGACCGCGTACGCTATGGCGCGGTAGTGGATTTCCTCGACGTGCATGTCGGCGCCTCGCACTGGCCCGCCTTCAACGTCGCGGATTCCGCGATCACCATCGGCGCGATTTTGCTGATGCTGGATGCCTTGTTCTCCCGTCCCCAATCAAGGTAAGATGCGCCACCATGACCGTGAACCTGTCGCACCATCGCCCGACCTCCGCCCGCGCCCTGACGCGCCTCGGCCTCGTGCTGCTCGCGGGCCTGAGTCTCTCCGCCTGCGGCGACGTCAAGCAGAAGCTCGGCTTCTCCCGCGAAGCGCCGGACGAGTTCACCGTGCTACAGCGTGCGCCGCTTTCGGTGCCGCCCGACTTCGCGCTGCGTCCGCCGCAGCCGGGTGCGGTGCGCCCGCAGGAAGGCTCGGAGAAGGATCGGGCGCGCGACACGCTGCTCGGCCGTTCCGCCAAGAACCCGAAGGTCTACGCCCGCGAGCTTGAGGCCAACTCCTCCCTCTCCCAGGGCGAAAAGACGGTGCTCACCCGCGCCGGCGCCAACGAAGCCGATCCTGCGATCCGCGACACCGTGGACCGCGAGACTTCGGATCTGGCCAAAGAGAACCAATCGTTCACCGATTACCTGGTGTTCTGGGAAGACCGCTCCTACCAGGGCACCCCGGTCGACCCGGTCAAGGAATCCCAGCGCATTCGCGAGAACATGGCGCTCGGCCGCTCGCTCTCCGAAGGCGAACCGCCGAAGATCGAACGCCGCGCCAAGGGCATGCTCGAAGGCATCTTCTAAGCGCGACCGCTTCCCGACTTCCATCCCCGACCGGAGGACGCAATGCGCCGCCGCATGTCGCTTTGTCTGCTGCTGTCGGGCGCGTCCCTCGCGCTCGGCGACCCTGCGCACGCCAAGGTCTTCGACCCCACCGTCTTCACGCTCGAAAACGGCCTGACGGTGGTGGTGGTCGAGAACCACCGCGCGCCGATCGTCTCCAACATGGTCTGGTACAAGGTCGGCGCCGCCGACGAGCCGCCCGGCAAGACCGGCCTCGCGCATCTCCTCGAACACCTGATGTTCAAGGGCACGCCCGAGATTCCGGCGGGGCAGTTCTCCAAGCTGGTGGCGGCCAAAGGCGGCGTCGACAACGCGATGACCAGTCGCGACTTCACCGCCTACTACCAGCGCATCGCCGCCGAGCACCTGCCGATGGTGATGCGCATGGAGGCGGACCGCATGGCCCACCTCAAGCTCGACGAAAAGGACTTCCAGAGCGAGCGCGAGGTGGTGCGCGAGGAACGCCGCATGCGGGTCGAGAACGAACCGGCGGCGATGCTCTCCGAGCGCCTCAACATGGCGCTGTGGATGAACCATCCCTACGCACGCCCGGTCGGCGGCTTCGATTCCGAAATCCGCGGCCTCACCCGCGACGACGCGCTCGCCTTCCACAAAGTCTGGTACGCGCCGAATAATGCCGTGCTGTTCGTCGCGGGCGACGTCACGCCGCAGCAGGTGAAGAGCCTCGCCGAGGAGACCTTCGGCAAGATTCCGCGCGCCGAAACGCCAGAGCGCGTGCGCGGCGAGCCGGAAGCGCCGATGGCCGACATCCGCATCGCCTTCAGCGCGCCCAACGTGCGCCAGGCGCGCTGGTACCGCGCCAACATCACGCCCTCCTGCGCCACCGCCGAACCCAAGGTGGGCGCGGCGCTGGACATGCTCGCCGAAATCCTCGGCGGCGGCCCCACCAGCCGCCTCTATCGCCAACTGGTGCTGGAGGAGAAGCTCGCGGTCGACGTCGGCGCGGGCTACAGCGGCACCGCACTCGGGCCGGGCAGCTTCACCGTCGGCGCGACGCCGCTGCCGGGCGTCGATCCGGCGACCCTCGACACCAAGGTCGCCGCCGCGATCGCCGCGATCGCCAAGGACGGCGTCACCGCCGCCGAACTCTCCCGCGTCCGCGAGCGGATGCTGGCGGCCAGGATCTACGCCCGCGACGACCTGTTCTCCGCGCCCCAGGCGCTCGCCGAGAGCCTCGCGGTCGGCTGCACCATCGCCGACGTCGAAAACTTCAACGACGTCGTCGCCGCGCTCACCACCGCCGACGTGCAGGCCGCAGCCCAGCGCCTCGACGGTCCCCACGCCCAGGGCATCCTCACGCCGGAGGCCGCGCCATGATCCGTCCGCTCCAGGCGCTCTGCGCCGTGCTGGTGCTGCTCGCGCCCCTACCCGCCCTCGCCAAGCCCGCGACGATCGTGACCAGCCCGGGCGGCATCACCGCCTGGCTGGTGGAAGACCACGCCAACCCGATGATCGCGGTGTCGCTGCTGTTCGCGGGCGGCGCGGCCACCGATCCGGACGGCAAGGTCGGCCTCGCCACCTTCGTCTCGGGCATGCTCGACGAAGGTGCGGGCGAAATGGACTCCCAGGCGTTCCAGACCCGCCTCGACGACTTGAACGTCGAGATCGGCTTCAACGCCGCGCGCGACACCTTCTCCGGCTCGATGACGACGCTCACCGCGCACCGCGACGAGGCCTTCGCGCTGCTGAACGCCGCCCTCACCCAGCCGCGCTTCGACGCCGAGCCGCTGGAGCGGATGCGCAGCGTGTTCCAGACCCGGCTGCGGCAACGCGCCGAGCGCCCCAACGCCCGTGCGGCTCAGGCGCTGTTCGGCGAGATCTTCGCCGGGCATCCCTACGGCCGCCCCACCGACGGCACCGAGGCGGGGCTCAAGGCAATCACTGCCGCCGACCTGCACGACTTCGTCAAAACCCGCTTCACCCGCGACCGGCTGATGATCGGCGTGGTCGGCGACATTTCCGCCGCCGAACTCGCCGCCCTGCTCGACAAAACCTTCGGCAACCTGCCCGCGACATCGAAGCTGCCGCCGGTGGCGAAGGTGAAGCCCAAGCTCTCGGGCGGCATCGTCCCGGTGCCGATGGCGGTGCCGCAGGCCTCGGCGGTGTTCGCGCAAGAGGGCCCGGCGCGCTCCGACCCGGATTGGCAGGCGTTCCGCGTGGTGATGTACGTGCTCGCCGACGGCGGCTTCTCCTCGCGCCTGACCGAGGAGGTGCGCGAGAAGCGCGGCCTCGCCTACGGCGTCGGCGCGGAGGCCGCGCCGCTGGCGGAGTCGCCCCTGGTGATCGGCAGCGTCGGCACCCAGACCGCGAAAATCGGCGAAAGCCTGAAGATCATCCGCGCCGAGTGGGCGAAGATGCACGACTCCGGCCCGACCGACGACGAGATCGCCAAGGCCAAGGCGTTCCTCAGCGGTTCGCTGCCGCTCAACCTCAACTCCAGCCCCGCGATCGCCCAGACCCTGACGACGTTGCAGCACTTCCACCTGCCGCCCGACGAGTTGGAGCACCGCGCCGAGGTTCTGGCGGCGATCAGCCCCGCGACGATCCGCGCGGTGGCGAAGCGCTGGCTGACTCCGGACCGCCTGACCTTCGCGGTGGCGGGCGAGATCAAGAAGTCCGACCTGCCGCAAACCGGAAAATAGGACCCGAGCCATGGACAGCCTCGACGCGGTGGTGATCGGTGCGGGTGTGGTCGGCCTCGCCGTCGCCCGCGCGTTGGCGCAAGCCGGACGCGAAGTGGTGATCCTCGAAGCCGCCACCACCTTCGGCACCGGCACCAGCTCGCGCAATTCCGAAGTCCTGCACGCCGGGCTCTACTATCCCATCGAGTCGATCCGCGCCCGCCTCTGCGCGCCGGGGCGCAAGCGGCTCTATGCCTACTGCGCCGAGCGCGGCATCCCGCACCGGCGCTGCGGCAAGCTCCTCGTCGCCACCGACGCCGAGCAGGCCGAACGCATCCCCGCGATCGCGGCGCAGGCCGCCGCCAACGGCGCGGAAGAGCTGCGCCTGCTCAGCCGCGCCGAGGCCCTCGCGATGGAGCCCGCGCTCGACTGCACAGCCGCGCTGCTCTCGCCCGGCACCGGCATCATCGACAGTCACGCGCTGATGCTGAGCCTCTTGGGCGACGCCGAGGCGGCGGGCGCGACGCTCTGCGTCAATTCGCCGGTCACCGCGATCTCGCCCCACGCCGACGGCGGCGCGGTGATCACCTGCGGTACGGGCGACGAGGCCTTCACCGTGCACGCCGCCCTGGCGGTCAACTCCGCCGGGTTGCAGGCGTGCAAGCTCGCCGCGATGGCCTGGGGCAAGGGCGCACCCCGCGCCTGCCCGACCCCCTACATGGCGAAGGGCAACTACTTCGCGCTTGCCACCAAGGCGCCGTTCTCGCGCCTCGTCTATCCCCTGCCGCAGCCGGGCGGTCTCGGCGTCCACCTCACCCTCGACCTCGCCGGACGCGGCCGCTTTGGCCCGGACGTCGAGTGGATCGACACCGAGAGCTACACCGTCGACCCGGCACGCGGCGAAACGTTTTATGCCGCGATCCGCCGCTACTGGCCGGGATTGCCCGAAGGCGCGCTCCATCCCGATACCTGCGGCATCCGACCCAAGATCACCGCCCCCGGCGCGCCCGCCGCCGACTTTTTCGTCGCCGGAGAAGCGGAACATCGGCTGCCCGGCATCGTTCACCTGCTGGGGATCGAGTCGCCGGGGTTGACCTCGTGCCTCACCCTCGCCGATCTCGTCGTCGAACGCCTCGCCCTTCGCGTGGCGTCCGCCTGAAGGCTCTGCTAGACTCGTTTTCATTCGTATGTCCTCCCGTTTCTCCGGTCGAGGTTTCGCCATGTCCGTATCGCTTCCCTTCCCCGCCCTGCCGGAAACCCCGGCGTGGCTGGCGCTCGCAGATCACCGCACCCAGCTCGCGGGCACCCGCACGCTGGCGTTGTTCGACGCCGACCCGGAGCGGTTCGACCGCCTCGCGCTGTCGCTCGACACCGAGGACGGCCCGTTCCTCCTCGATCCCTCCAAGAACCTCGTGACCGAGGAAACCTACAAGCTCCTCTTCGACCTCGCCGAGGAGGCGGGACTGCCCGGCGCGATCCAGGCGATGTTCGCGGGCGTCGAGATCAACGAGACCGAGCACCGCGCCGCGCTCCACGTCGCCCTGCGCAACCTCTCGCGCCGCGCGATCTCCACCGGCGGCGCCGATGTGATGCCCGAGGTCCGCAAGGTCCTCGACAAGATCACCGGCTTCGTTGCCGCGGTGCGCGGCGGGCGCTGGGTCGGCGCGACCGGCAAGGCGGTCACCGACGTCGTCAACATCGGCATCGGCGGCTCCGACCTCGGACCGGCGATGGTGGTGCAGGCGCTCGCCCCCTATGGCC
>LUYR01000131.1 GCA_001603335.1 Rhodospirillales bacterium Alpha_05
GTGCGACCGCGGGGGTTGCCGCCGCGGTCGTGCGCTGCCCGGTGCCTGCCGTGGCCCTGGCGTTTGCGCGGCTCTACGGCCTGGGGGCGGGGGCGGTTTTGCCGCCTCTTGTGGCGGGACCGCACGAGCCCACGGGGTGCCGCTTCATTTTTGGCGAGACCGGCCCGGGCGGGGTTTGGCGCTACTGCCAAGCCGAGCAAGAGGCGGGCTCGGTCTACTGCCCGGGACACCATGCGCTCTGCACGCGAAAACCCACGCCGCGCGAAGACGCGCTCGTCGGGGTTCGCCGCGCGGCGCGTTCGGAAGGCCTGGCGGCGTGATGTTTGGAATTCGGGGGAGGGTGGTTCAGTGAGTATGGAAAAGCCGGAAGCCGGCGGCGGGCCGATCGCCAATATCGAGGCCATTCAAGCGGCGCTCGCCTCGGGCAAGGTGTTGCCGCCGGGCGGCGCGAGCGACGAAGAAATCAATGCCGTGCTGGCGTTGCTCGATCTTTCCGACCTCGGCAACGCCTATCGCTTTATCGCGCGGCATGGGCTGGATGTTCTCTATGTCGAGGGCATCGGCTGGCACACCTGGGATGGGCACCGCTGGGCGTTCGACGACAAGGGGAAGGCGGCGCAACGGCGCGCGCACGACACCGCGCGGTCGATCGTCGAGGAAGTCGCGGCGCTCAAGGCAAACCCGCCGGATGAGTGGGCCCGGGCGAACGTCACCCAACGGTGCGAAAAGCTGATGGCGTGGTCGGTTTCCTGTGGCGATTCGCGGCGGGTGCGGGGGATGCTCGTCGAGGCCGAACCTTACCTGACGGTGAAACCGGAGGTGATGGACGCCGACCCCTACTTGCTCAACCTCGAGAACGGCACGCTCGTCTTGCGGGGGGCGTGCGACGAGCTGCGCGAGCATCGACGCGAGGACCGACTCTCGAAGGTGATGCAGGTTTCCTATGATCCTAAGGCGGGGTATCCGCAGTTCCAAAAGTTCCTCGATCGGGTGCAGCCCCGGGAAACCGGCGTCGCCGACTTCCTGCAACGATGGTCGGGGTATGCCCTGACCGGCGCGACCGACGAACAGAAGTTGACCTTCCACTTCGGCGGCGGCGCGAATGGCAAGTCGGTCTTCCTCGTGTTGCGCGGGCGGATGATGGGGCCTTACTCCGCAGCCGTCGACTTCTCGTCGCTCGCGCAGAATGCCGCCAAGCGCGGCGACGCTGCCTCGCCCGACCTCGCCCGATTGCCGGGGGTGAGGTTCGCGCGGGTGTCGGAGGTCGACAAGGGCGTGCGGCTCTCCGAGGCGTTCGCAAAACAGGTGACGGGCGGCGACGCGATCACCGTGCGCCACCTGAACCGGGAGTTTTTCGAGTTCGAGCCGTGCTTCAAACTCGAAATGCAGGGCAACCACAAGCCGATGATCACCGGAGCCGACGAGGGCATTTGGCGGCGCATCGTCCTCGTGCCATGGACGGTCACCATCCCGCCGGAGGAACGCGACCACGCGCTTTCCGAAAAGCTGTGGGCGGAGCGGTCGGGCATCCTGAATTGGATGCTGGATGGCCTGCGGAGGTGGCTCGACCCGGTCGAGGACGGGGGAGGGTTGCCCTACCCTGAGGCGGTGCGGGAGGCGACGGCCGAATACCGCCTGGATAGCGACCCGCTCGGGCGGTTCATCGCCTCGGTGGTCGAGAAAACCGACGATCTCAACGACCAGATCCAGGCGAAAGACCTGTTCCAACATTTCTGCGACTGGTGCGCCGAGTCCGGGGAAAAGCCTTGGTCGCAAACCGCTTTCGGGCGGGGGGTGATCGAGCGCGGCTTGCGGCGGATCGACGGGCGATTTCGGATGTACGTGGGGGTGAAGTTCCGCCCCTACGCGCTCGAAGAAGCCTGCGAGGGTTCGTAAACCCTCGCAAAACCCTCGCAACGGATTGCCAAGTGTTTCCAAGCGTGTAGCGAGGGTGTGAGGGTTGCGAGGGTTTTTCCGCCTCCGGGTGGTGTGGGTGTGCGGGTGAGAGAATCTTGAGAAAACTATCTCAACTCTCACAACCCTCGCCAGAGGGTTGGTTTTAAAGCGGAAAGAGCGTGCGATAGTTTTTCGATAGTCTGCGAGGGTTTGAAAATGAGGGAAGTGAAGGACGTCGAACAGGTGCTTTCCTGGGCCTACGCGGTCCAGAAGGTTGACGCGGCTTGCTCCGCTGCTATGCCCATCGGGCCCGCGCCCTGCGTCTCGCAAATGCGCGCCGTCGGCGAAACCGGAGTGCTTGGGGTCCGCGTCGACCGCTCGCCCTTCGTCGTGCCGACGGTCCCCGTCGACGCCGAAATCATCCATCAGGCGGTCATGGCCTTGCCCGAGGACGCCCAAGGCCTCGTGATCGAGAATGCCCTGACCGGCGGACGTCCGGAGTGGCTGCCCGATCAGCGCGCCTTCCCGGTGAAGAACCGGAACGACGAGCCTGTGATTGTCTATCACGATCCGGACAAGCGGATGCGTCCGTCGCACTGCCCAGTGATGTGGTTGCCCGATCGGGCGCACATTGATTACACCCGCCGGGTCTATTCGCTTTGGCACATGGCGCTCGGCGCGCTCGCGATCTCGCTCGGCGATGCCCTCGAACAGTTCGTCGTGACGGGGCCGGTCGCCCCCGAGCATCCATGGTCGAAGAAAGCCGGTTGACTTCTAGGTGTAAACCTTGCATTCTTGTCAGAGACGAAAGAACCACCCGGTAAGGCGCAACGCCTCGCCGGGTTTTTCGTTTGTGCCGATCCCTCGGGAGCTTGGACCCGCGCCGCTCCCCCTCAAAAAGGCGCGGGTCCTTCCCAGACTTGGTGCGGAACGGGTATTGCACACCGTGTTAGTTCGCTCCATTCAGGGGTTTAGAATAGGGTAAACGATTAAACATCCTAAACGGTTAGAAGGGTTTAGGAAGATTTAGCGAGGGTTAGCCGATGCCGCCGACGCCTGAAAAGATGTCGCAGGCGGCGTTCGCCCGGTACGTTGGCCGGACGCCTGGACGAATTTCGCAGTTGAAATCCAGCGGCGCGCTCACTGCCGATTGCTTCGACAAGGACGACAAGGGTCGCGACGTGGTGATCGTCGCTCGGGCGATCAAAGCCCTGCGGATGAACCTCGACCCTGCGCAGCACATTTCCAACGGCAAGCCCCTTCCGGATGTCGACGACGACCCGGCAGACGCGGGCGACCTGCCGTTCGGCGATCCATCCGACATCTTGCCGCGCCAGGCGTTGCAGCCCCGCGCTTCCTCCGCTGCGGACGATTACAATCGCGAGCGAGTTCGCAAACTACGGATCGAGAACGAGGTCGCGGAGGAAAGGCGGCGTGCCGATGCAGGCACCTACATCCGGGCGCAAGACGTGTCCGGGGTGTTCCTGCGCACCCTGGAGCAAATCGTCTCCGCCATCGACACCGATCTTCTCGGCCTGGCTGAAGACCTCGCCGGGCAGCACGGAACGGAAATCACCGTTGAACTGATTGGCTTGCGCAAGTGGTTCGCGAGGGTGCGCGAGCGGATCGCGCGCGAACAAGCCGCCATGTTGGAGCGCCTTCCTCAGTTTGAGGAAGACGCGATAGAGGACACTGCCGCCGATGGGAATCCAGTTGCGACATGCGCCGCACCTGGCGGCGGATCTGGCGTCGAAGGCGCTGAAGCCGCGCCCTCCGCTTGATCTCTCTCGGTGGGCGGTGCCGAACATCAACATCGGCGGTGAGTCGACGATGCGGGGCTCTTACAACCCCGAAGAATTCCCGTTCAACGCCGAGATTTTTAGGGCGGCGAGTCCCGAAGAGCCTTGCCGGTACGTCACCCTCTGCGGTGGTATCCAGATCGGCAAGACGCTCATCGGGCAGATCATCGTTGGCGGTTACATGGTGGAGTCGCCGTGCCCGATGATGTACACGCACCCCTCGGAGGGGAACGCTGACGCTTGGGTGCGGACGAAGTTGTTTCCGATGATTCGGAACAGCCCGAGCCTGTCGGAGTGCTTGGGCGGGAAGAAGGCGGAGAGCAACCAATCGCTGATCGAGCGCCCCGACGGTCAAGGCATGCTTCGCATTGCGACCGCGGGTTCGGTCAACGACCTGTCGATGTACACCGCTTTCGTCCAGATTCAGGACGACTTGTCGAAGTGGGAAGACTTTCCGGGAACCGGTGACCCCGAGGTTCTAGCCGACGGTCGGTCGAACGGCGTCCGCACCGCGAAAATAATCAAGATCGGAAATCCGCTGATTGATCCCGGGTGCCGGATCACGCGGGCGTTCAAGAATGGCTCGCGAGAATATTGGAACGTTCCGTGTCCCCACTGTGATTTTCTCCACCCGTTCCAGCGTGAAAACTTCCAGATCAACGAGGAACACCCCGAACGCTCGGTGTTCGTCTGCCCAAAGTGTGGGAAGACGATCTTGCAGCGGCATCGCCGCGACATGAACCACAACGGTGACTGGTTCGCGGAGAACCCCGAGGCTAAGGCATTTGCCCGATCCTTCCACCTGTGGGCGGCGATGTCGCCGCTTGCGGATTGGGGGTTGCTCGCGCGTCGCGACATTGGGTCGCGCGGCGATCCGAAGCTCGAACAGGTGGTGACCAACGAAGTCTACGGATTGCCCTTCCGCGTCGACGGCGAAGCGCCGGCGTGGGAAAAGCTGCAAACCCGAGCCGATAAGTCCGGACAAAAACGCGGCATCATCCCGCACCGTCACCCGATCCTAACGATCGGCTTCGACGTCCAGGTCGACCGCGTCGAAGGCCATATCCAGGCATTCGGCCCGAACAACCAGATCGCCACGGTCGACTACGTGATCGTCTCGGGGCACATTTCCGAGGAAGAGACGTGCAAGCGCATGGATGAACAAATCCGGCGGAAATACCGGAACGCGGCGGGCAACGAAGTCGGCTTCGACATGGTCGCGATCGACGGCAACGCCTGGACCGACGACGTGATGGCGTGGGCCAAGCGGCACGCGAAAGTGATCGTCATCCGCGGTGCGAAGTCGGACAACGCCCCGCCTCTCGAACTCGTTAAGTATGAACGCGACCGCAAAGGTGAGCGTAAACGCCGACAGAGGAAATGGTTTAACGTCGGCGTCTCGCAACTCCGCCGCGCGCGCTACATCAACCTCCGGAAGGACGACCCGTTGAAGCGCGGGTACGTCGCAATCCCGGCGGGGATGGGGGAAGTCTTCTTCCAGCAATACACCTCGCTCCGCCGGGTAGCGCGGAAGGCCAACGCGCAAGGGTTCACCCCCTACGTGTGGGAGCTTCCGGCAGGCCAGCGCAAGGAAGTCCTCGACACCGCGATCTATGGCGAAGCCGCCGCGATCCGGGTCGGGGTGCGCGATTACCCGCCCGAGCGTTGGGAAGCTCTGATCGCCGAGCGGGAAACCCCGCTCGACGCTCCACAACTCGACATGGACGCGCTGTTGGCGCGTCCTGTCCCGGTTGCTCCGTCCTCATCACCGGAGCAACCGAAGCCCGCGCCTGTTCCGCCCGCCGCCCCGAAGCGGCGCACCTGGGCGGACATCGTGGCGCGGTGAAAGCCGCCGGAGGGCTCACCCTCCGCCGCCGCGCCACCGGAGGGGCGCGCAGAAAAATACCTCCGGGCAATTTTCGCGGAGTAGCGCAGCGGCAGCGCGCCGGGTTCATACCCCGGAGGTCGCGGGTTCAAGTCCCGCTGCCGCAACCATTGACCGGAGCGACCATGGCGGCGGCAACCAAAGATATCGTGATCGACGCGTTCGCCGGGTTTGCGCTCGACGTCCAGTGCCGCGACGCGGCAGGGGGCGCGCTCGATCTCACCGGATACGAAGCCTTCGCCGCGCTCAGTTCGGGGCCGCGCGCCGCCCTGCCGCTTGCCGATTTCGCGGTCACCGTGGATGGTCCCGCCGGTCTGATCTCGGTCCGCATGTCCGCCGCCGCGACCGGGGCCTTGCAGGAGGTCGGGAAAGCCCGGTGGGATCTGGTGCTTCAACCTCCGGCGGCGGAGCGGCTTCGCCTGCTCGAGGGCGAAGTCTGGATCAAGCCCGGCGCAACGAGGATTCCGGCATGAGCGTCGAAACCGTCACCGTCATCGTCGACCCGTCGGTCGCCTCCGTCGTCGTCGGCATGACCGTCGGCAGCCTCGGCATCGTCGACCCCGACGCCCCGGTGATCCGGGGCCGCGACGGACGCACGCCGGACATCGCTTGGGTCGGCGACCGCCTCTCGGTCGACGGCGTTCTTGGTCCGCACCTCTCGGGCAGCGGCGGCGATGGCGGGTCGTCGAACCTGATCATCGGCACAGCCGAACCCGTCGATCTCGCCGAAGCGGCGGTCTGGGTGCAAACCAACGAGGCCGGGCAAGTGGTGGGCATTCACCTTTGCCTGCCCGACGGGAGTTGATGCGCGATGCCGACGGTTAACCTTCTTGCGGGCCTTTCGACCGAGGAACAGCAAATCGCGATCCTCGCCGGAATCGGCGGCGTCTCCGCCCGGCTCGAAGCCCTGAACGCCGCCATCGGCGGAACCCTTGGGGTCGACGGCTCGGTCGCGGTCAGCAACCTCCCGGCCAACCCGGCGAGCGATCTCACCCTTGCGGCGATCCTCGCAAAGCTCCCC
>LUYR01000132.1 GCA_001603335.1 Rhodospirillales bacterium Alpha_05
GTGGAGCGGCGGGTCGCGATCGGCGTGGGAGGCGTAGTCCGGCCCGCCGAAATCGATCACGAAGCGACCCTCGAAGTCGCCATGCCGCAACCGATCGAACACCGCGTTGATGTCGTCGAGTTGCGCGGTGTGGATCGCCGCCTTGATCTTGCCGTGCGCGGCGAACTCCATTGCCTCCCGCATGATCCGGCGTGAGCCGACCACCGAGCCGCGGATGGTGATCGCGTTGATCACGGTGTCGTAGATCGGCACCGCGAGCGCCCCCGCCCCAAGCCCGATCATCGTCATCGTCCCGCCCGGACGCAGCATCCGGTAGGCCTGCTCGTAGGCGCGCACCGACGACGCGGTGACGAGCACGCCGTGCACCCCGCCGACACGCTTTTGCAGGACTTCGCCCGGATCTTCGTTGCGCGCGTTGATCGCGATCGTCGCGCCCAATTCTCCCGCGAATTCCAGCTTCTCGTCGTCGACGTCGACCGCGGCGACCTTGAACCCCATCAGCTTGGCGTACTGGATCGCCATGTGTCCGAGGCCGCCGATGCCCGAGATCGCCACCCAGTCGCCCTTGCGCGCATCGGTGCGTTTCAGGCCGTTGTAGACCGTCACCCCGGCACAGAGGATCGGCGCGACGCTCACCAGTTCGGTGCCGTCGGGAATCGGAATGACGTAATCCGCGTCGGCGAGGGTGTATTCGGCGAAGGTGCCGCTCTGGGTGTAGCCGGTGTTGGTTTGGCACTTGCACAGGGTTTCCCAACCGCTGGTGCAATAGTCGCACTCGCCGCAGGCGGAATGGAGCCAAGCGATGCCGACGCAATCGCCGATCCGCACGGTCTCCACCCCCTGCCCGAGCGCGACGACGAAACCCACCCCCTCGTGCCCGGGGATGATCGGCAGGTGCGGCTTCACCGGCCAGTCGCCGTCGGCGGCGTGGAGATCGGTGTGGCAAACCCCCGACGCGCGGATTTTCACCAGCACCTGGCCGGGCCCGGGCTCGGGCACCGGCAGGTCCACGATCACCAGCGGCGCACCGAACGCGTGAACCACCGCCGCCTTCATCATCTCGGTCATACCCTGCTCCCAAACCGGCTCAGATGATCCGGAACGATTCCACCAGCGTGCAACGCCGCTGCCGGGTGAAGGTCTTGGCCGAAGTCAGCCCCTCGCCGGTCGGTCCGGCGATGGTGAACGAAGTATGCCCCTCGCCGCCCAGGCCGATACCGGCGTAGCACGGCGCGTTCTTGACGAAGATCGTGGTCTGCACCGCGCGGGCGAAGGCGGTGAGGTTGTCGATGTTGGTGGAGTGCATGATCGCGGTGTGGCGGTTGCCCTTCTCCACCTTGACGCCGAAGGCGATGCCTTCCTGGACGTTCTTCACCCGCACGATCGGCAGCACCGGCATCATCTGCTCCAGCCAGACCAGCGGATGGTCGGGCTCGGCGCGGAAGATCGCGAGGCGGCAGGCGTCGTTCACGGTGATTCCGGCGTCTTTCAGGATCACCTGGACGTTGCGGCCGATGTAGCTGCCGTTGATGTGGCCGTCGACGACGACGAGCTTGGTCACCCGCTCGGCTTCCTCGGGCGAGAGCAGGTAGACCTTGCCGGTCTCCTGCATGAATTTGATTAGCGCGTCCTCGACCTCCTGAACCACGATCACTTCCTTTTCGCAGATGCAGAAGATGTTGTTGTTGACGCTCGCGCCGTTGGTGATCGCCTCCGCCGCGCGGCGGATGTTGGCGGTTTCGTCGACGAGGCAGGGCGGGTTGCCCGCGCCCGCGCCGATCGCTTTCTTGCCCGAACGCAGCACCACATCGACCACGCCCTTGCCGCCGGTGGCGACCAGCATGTTGACCTTGGGGTGGGCGACCAGGGCGTTGGCGGTGTCGAGGTTGGGCTCGAACGCCATGCCGATCAGGCCCGCCGGACCGCCCGCCTCGACGATCGCGCCGTGCAGCAGGCGGATCATTTCGCGGCTGGTTTCCTTGGCCGAGGGATGGCAGTTGAACACCACCGCGTTGCCCGCCGCGACCATGCCGATGGTGTTGTTGATGAAGGTGCCGGTGGGGTTGGTGATCGGGGTGAGCGCGCCGATCACGCCGACCGGAGCGTATTCCAGCAGCATCAGGCCGTGGTCGCCGGAGAGCGCCACCGGGCGGATGTCCTCGATGCCGGGGGTCTTTTCGACGCAGAGGATGTTCTCGCGGATCTTGTCCTCGACCCGACCGAGGTGGGTCTCCTCCACCGCCATCGCCGCGACCCGCTTGTTCGCCTCCAGCACCCGGCAGCGGATGTTGGTGATGATCTCGCCGCGCTTTTCGAGGGAGAGCTCCAGCAACTGGCGCTGCGCCACGATCGCGGCTTCCACCGCCGCGTCGACGCTGGGATAGAGCCCATCACCCGGCGGCGTGGACGGCGCGACGTTCATCTGCTCGAGGATTTTCCGCACCAAGTCCGCAACTTGCGTTTCACTGGTCTGCATCTCACCACTCCATCGTTGTCGCGATCATCGGGCGACGTCCACGGGTCCAGGGCCGCGCCTGCGCGGCCGCGCTTCAACTCAACGCCAGGGCGACGCCGCCGATCGCGGCCGCCGCATCCCCGGCTGAGGCATTCTCCAGTTCCGGCAAGGCGCGACGCAGCGCCTCGACCACCGTGGCGAGGGCCTGGGGCGGCAGGTTCTCGCCCAGCCACAGCCCCGGCATCCGCTTCGCCCAGTCCGCCATTTCGCCGAGCCGGTGCAGGGCGGCGTGCGCCACCGCCATGTCCTGCGCGACGCTGCCGCCCGAGACGCCGATGGCGCCGACCACCCGGCCGTCGAGGCAAAGCGGGAAGCCACCGCCGAACAGCACGATCCGACCGTTGTGGCCGTTGCCGACGCCGTAGAGCGGCGCACCCGGCTGCGCGAGGCGGCCGAGTTCGTCGGTCGGCATGCGGATCACCGCGGCGGTGTAGGCCTTGTTCATCGCGAGGTCGGTGGAGATCGGCAGGGTGCCGTCCTGCCGCGCGAACCATTGCGCGCCACCTTCGGCATCCACCACCGCCACCGCCATCGGCACGCCGATCCGCGTCGCCGCCGCGCGCGCGGTGGAGACCAGGATTTCGGCGACGAGATCGGGAAGCGCGAACCGGGGTCTCATGGCCGCGCCTCCCGAGGTCCGGGCCCGGCGACGCTACCGGACGCACGGGTGAAGGCGACGAACTTGCCCGGCAGGCCGTAAACCGCGGCGCATTCGCCGATCTTCCGCCCCGTGCGTCCGATCTCGTCGTCTCTGTGCATTCGTATGCCGAACACCGTTCCCGTCCCTTTGCTCAGAGTTGCACGTCGAACTGGTCGATGATGCCGATGATCGTCGCGTCGACCGGGCAGTCTTCCTTGTCCACCGCCATCCGCGCCGCCGACCCCTGCACCACCAGCACCTGCTCGCCGACGCCCGCGCCGACCGCGTCGACGGCGACGAAGGGCTCGCCCTCGGCTTTGCCCGAGCCGGGCCCGATCGGCTGCACGATCTGGATCTTGCTGCCGACGAGGCGCTCGTGCTTGCGTGAGGCCACCACCGTTCCGATCACCTGTCCGATTATCATCGCGCCCTCGCTTCCTGTTCGCTCATTGGGGTGCCCGCACGATCCGCACGCCGTGACGCTGAGCGGTCTCCAGCGCCAGCGGCGTCACCAACGCCGCGGGCGGGCAAACCAGGTCCGCGCCACGGCGGCTGGCCTCCATCACGTCCCCGCCCGAGATCACCCGCTTGGGGGTTGCGAGCGTCGCGCGTGGCGCGGGGATGGAGGCCGTCGTCGCACCGGTCGTGGAGGTCCGGCTTGCCGGAATTTTCGCCGCGACGCGGTCGGCGAAGCCTTCGAGGCCGACCACCTCCGCGCCGTAGCTCGCCACGGTCTTGAAGCGGTCCTCCACCGCGCGCCACAGCGCCGGATTGGCCGCGCCGAAGCCCAGGTCGACCCGCCCCGGATTGAGGCTCGCGCCGTCGCGCGCCAGCACCAACGGCTTGCCGGAGTACAGCGCGTGGAGGATGAGATTGCTCGCCTGGGTGTCGGCGATCAGCGCCGCGAGCTTGGAGAGCGCGGTGACGCTCAACAGCGGCACCGCGACGCCCCGCGCCTCGGCCAACACCTTGAACCAACTGCGATCGGGGAGGATTTCCCACTGCGGGAAGCCTTCGAGTCCGTCCTTCACCGCCTGCCCGACGAGGTGCTCGGCCATCTCCGAGCACACCAGCCGGACGTGGAAGCCCTTGAAGATCAGGCCCTGAATTTCGGCGATCGCGGCGTCGAGACCGACGGTCGCGCCGGTGAGCACGACGATCAGCGAGCCGCGCGAGCCGTCGGCACCGAGGTGCGGCGCGAGGCGCTTCAGCACTTCCCTGACCAGACGCTCGAGTTCGCCGCGATCCATGGTCATTTCCCCTTCGTCGGCTTGGCGTTGGCCTTGGCTTCCCGCGCGCAGCGGATGCCGATGCCGAGCGGCGTGACCAGCAGCGGGTGGCTCGGCAGGGCGACGGTGAGGCCGGTTTCCTCCTCCATCACCTCGACCGCGCCGGGGAACGCGCTGGTGCCGCCGACGAGATAGAGGGTGTCGACCGGGTGGTCGCGGAGGTGCTGGCGCACGATCGCCGCCATCTTCTGGAACACCGGGCGCACCAGCGGGAAGATCTCGCGCTGCCGCGACGCATCGGTCTTGATCCGCTCGGCTTCCTCGACGGAAATCTTGAAGTTGCCCGCCAGCACCAGATCGAGGTGGGTGCCGCCGGTGGCTTCGTCGGCGGTGTAGACCACCTCGCCGTTCTTCAGCACCGAAATCCCGGTGGTGCCGCCGCCGATGTCGACCACCGCGCCGTCGGTGATTTCGAGAACCTCCGCCGCCGCGCTCGGCTCGTCCATCAGGCCGGTGACGTGCAGGCCGGCGGCCTCGAGCACGTTGGCGAAGGCGCGCGCGTTGCCTCCGGCGGTGCCGGGCGGGTAGCACACCATCGCGTCGTCGATCGCGTATCCGGCGCGGCGGATGGTCTCGACCTGGGCGCGCAACAGGTTGATCGCGCCGATGTAGTCGAGCACCAGGCCGTCGCGGATGCTCGAACGGCTGCGGGTGAGCGCGCCCGCCACCGGCGTGCCCTCGGCGTCCACCACCGAGGTGACGATGTAGGCGGTGCCGAGGTCGACGCCCACGAACAAGGGTCCCTTCGGCGGCGGCGCGGTCAGCCCGAGCGCCGCTTCGAAGTCCTTGAGCCTGCGATTGGCGGAAGGATGAATGTTCACGGTGTCCTCATCGTCAGGGAGCCGCGCGGGCACCGCGAGCGTGCCCCGGGGTGGGCGCTCCAGCGCTTGCGGCGCATCGTGCAGTGCCACGCGCGTGTCCATCGGCCTATTTCTCCCGGCCCATCACCGCGCGGATCGCGGCTTCGGCGGCGCCCGCGGCGCGCTCGACGTCGGCTTCCTTGCCCGAGAGGTAGAGCCGCCCGACCGCACCGAAGAGGCGCACGTCGACCAAGGTGATGCGGGCGTTCTTCTCGGCCTCGTTGGCGGCGAGCGAGATGTAGACGGCGGGCTCGACCTCCATGATGTACATGTCCTGCCCCGCGATCAGCAGCGACGCGAGGCGGGACACGTTGACCACCTGGGCGTGGTAGTCGTTGACCTTGTGGATGATCTCGGAGGCCAGCACCTTCGGCTTGATCCGGTCGGTTTCCTTGCAGCCGAGCTTGGTCATCACCGCGCCGGCCGCGTGCTTCACGTCGGCCTGGTTCTTCGAGTGGAACTCGAGGATGCCGAAGCTGCGCTCGACGACGAGCAAGCCGGGCTGCACGAACGCCGACTTCAGCGCCGCATCGGCGACCTGGTTGATCATCAGGCCGGGCGCGATCTCGATGAACGCGGCGGCCATGCCGACGACCGGCAGATAGCCGCGCATGTTGGTGCCCAAATAGGCGGCGAATTGCGGCTGAAGGCGGTCCACATACGCATAAGTCCGAAGCTCTGCCACGGCACTCTCCTTGAGTTCAGGTCAACGACGCGAGGGCGAACCCTCGGTTCCAGGCTGCGCGGACACCGCCCGCGCGGGTGAAAATTTCAGCTCTTCTTGCCCCGGCGCGGGCGCGGCTTGGCGGGCGGCGCGGGATTGCGCGGTGCGGCAACCGGCCTCGCCGGTTTCGCTG
>LUYR01000133.1 GCA_001603335.1 Rhodospirillales bacterium Alpha_05
CCGATGCCGCGCGCGGCGTGGCCGGTGGGGTCGAGGGCGAGCTGGCGCGCCGAGCGCAAATCCAGCAGCCAGGTGGTGAGGCGGCCGCCGTCGACGAGGTTGCGACGATGGGTTTCGAGCCCTTCCGCGTCCACCGGGCGCGAACGCAGGCCGCGCGCGAGGTGCGGGTCCTCGACGATGAAGATGCCGGGCGCGAACACCATCTCGCCCAACTTGTCGCCGAGGAAGCTGGTGCCGCGCGCCACCGACGCGCCGTTGATCGCCCCGATCAGGTGGCCGAGCAGCGAGCGCGACACCCGCGGGTCGAAGATCACCGGCACGGTGGTGGATTTCGGCTTGGTGGCGCCGACACGCGCGACCGCGCGTTCGCCGGCGTTGCGGCCGAGGGCCTCGGGATCGGGAAGGTCGGAGCGGTACACCGCGACGGCGGAATCGTAGTCGCGCTCCAAGCCGTCCGCGCCGCCCGCCAGCACCGAAACCGAAATCGACGAATGGCTGCTGGAATAGCCGCGCGCGAAGCCGTTGCTCGCCGCGATCGCGATGCTGGAGCGCGAGAACGCCGCCTCCGCGCCTTCCGAATTCACCACGCCCCTGACCGCCACCGCCGCATCCTCGGCGCGGTGCGCCGCCGCGATCAGGCTTTCGTCGGAGGGGTCTTCCGCGTCGCAGAGGTCGCAATCCGGCAGTTCACCGCCGAACAGCTGGCCGGGGTCGGCGAGGCCCGCGTAGGGGTCTTCCGGCATCACCTTGGCCATTGCCACGGCGCGCTCGGCGAGAGCATCGAGGGATGCGGCGGAAAGGTCGGAGGTGGAGACCATCGCGGCACGGCGGCCGACGAACACCCGCAAACCCAGCTCGGCGCCCTCGGCACGTTCGAGCTTTTCGAGCGCGCCCTTGCGCACCGCGAGCGACACCGCCTCGCCGTCGGTCATCGCCGCGTCCGCCGCGTCGGCGCCCTTGGCCTTGGCGAGGCGCAAAAGGTCGGTCAGGCGGTTCAGCGCGTCATCGCTCATGCTTTGGGATCCTTCAGGTTTTTCCAGATCGGCGCGCCCGAGCCGGGCAGCCGGTAGTCTTTCCACTTGCGGCTCACCCGGTCGACGATTTCGGCGTCCATGGCGAGCGGGCGGCCCCATTCGCGATGCACCTCAGGCGCCATCTTGTTGGTCGCGTCGAGGCCCATCTTGCCGCCCAAGCCGGATTCGGGGGAAGCGAAGTCGAGATAGTCGATGGGAGTGTTCTCCACCAACATCGTGTCGCGCACCGGGTCCATGCGGGTCGAGATCGCCCACATCACGTCCTTCCAGTCGCGCACGTCGATGTCGTCGTCCACCACGATCACGAACTTGGTGTAGAGGAACTGCCGCAGGAACGACCACACCCCCATCATCACCCGCTTGGCGTGGCCGGGGTAGCCCTTCTTGATCGAGACCACCGCGATGCGGTAGGAGCAGCCCTCGGGCGGCAGCCAGAAGTCGACGATCTCGGGGAACTGTTGGATCAACAGCGGCACGAACACTTCGTTCAGCGCCTCGCCGAGCACCGAGGGCTCGTCCGGCGGGCGTCCGGTGAAGGTCGAGAGGTAGATCGGGTCCTTGCGCCGGGTGATCGCGGAAATCTTGAACACCGGGAAGCGCTCGATGCCGTTGTAGTAGCCGGTGTGGTCGCCGTACGGCCCTTCGTCGCCGTATTCGTCGAGCAGCACGTGGCCTTCCAGCACGATCTCGGCCTCCGCCGGAACCTTGAGCGGCACGGTCTTGCACGCGACGAGCTCGACCGGCTTGCCGCGCAGCAGACCGGCGAACTGGTATTCGGAGAGGGTTTCCGGCACCGGCGTCACCGCCGCGACGATGGTGCCCGGGTCCGCGCCGATCACCACCGCCACCGGCATCGGCTCGGGCCGCCCGGTATCCTTCCACTTGCGGAAGTGCTGCGCGCCGCCGCGATGCTTGAGCCAGCGCATCAGCGTGGTATCGCGGCCGGTCACCTGCATGCGGTAGATGCCGAGGTTGAACACCTCGCGGCCTTCCTTCGGCCCGCCGGTGACGACCAGCGGCCAGGTGATCAGCGGCGCGGGCTCGCCCGGCCAGCAGTTCTGGATCGGCAATTGGGAAAGGTCGATGTCGTCGCCGGTGAGCACCACCTCCTGGCACGGCGCGCGCGAAACCTCCTTCGGCTTCATCGCGAACACCGTCTTCGCCAGCGGCAGCATCGAGAGCGCCTCGCGCAGGCCGCCCGGCGGCTCGGGCTGCTTGAGGAACGCGAGCGTCTCGCCGACCTCGCGCAGCTGCTCGGGCTTGCGCCCCATCGCCATCGCGACGCGGTCGACGGTGCCGAACAGGTTGACCAGAACCGGCACGCCATAGGGGCTGCCGTCGGCGCGCACCGGGTTTTCGAACAGCACAGCGGGCCCGCCCTCGGCGAGCAGGCGGGTCTGGATCTCGGTCATCTCGAGATCGGGCGAAACCGGCGCCGCAACCCGGACCAACTTGTTCTCCGCTTCCAACCGGCGGATGAAATCCCTGAGCGAGGCGAACGGCATGCGGTTTTCCTTCGGCTATTCCGGGCGCGCGGCGCCCCGCCCCATAAGGACGGTTTCGCGCGGCGCCGTCAAGCCTTGGAGGTGGGCGAAAAGTCGTGGCGCGGCAAGGTGAAACATGGTGTCATCAGGGGAGTTCCGCTTCCCCCTCGCAAGGCGACCCGACGTGATCATCGGCTGTGGACGGCGCTGCGCCGACTCTCTCGATTTCCCCATCGTGATGGCGTTCCAGCCGATCATCGATGCCCAATTGCGGCGAATCCACGGCTACGAAGCCCTGGTGCGCGGCAGCAACGGCGAATCCGCCGCCGCGGTGATCGGCAAGATCGACGAGCCTTCGCTCTACAGCTTCGACCAGGCCTGCCGCGTCCTCGCGATCCGCTCGGCGATGGAACTGGGCCTCGACCGGCGGCTGACGATCAACTTCTTCCCGCGGGCGATCTACCACCCCGAATCCTGCCTCCGCCTCACCCTCGAGGCCGCGGCGAAATACGGGCTGCCGCTCGACCGGATCACCTTCGAATTCACCGAGAACCAGCAGGTGCTCGACCACGGGCACCTCAAGGCGATCGTCGAAACCTACCGCCACCACGGCTTCCAGACCGCCCTCGACGACTTCGGCGCGGGCTTCGCCGGGCTCTCGATGCTGGCGAATTTCCAGCCCGACGTACTCAAGCTCGACCGCGCCCTGATCTCCCGCATCGACGAAAGCCCGGCACGACAGGCGATCCTCGCCGGCGTACAGGTCATCGCCGAACGCCTCGGCCTCGGCCTGATGGCGGAAGGGGTGGAACGGATCGAGGAGTTTCGCCTGCTTGAAGCCGCGGGAATCCGTTATTTCCAGGGCTACCTGTTCGCCAAGCCCGAGGTCGACCGCCTGTTCCGCGACAACGAAATCCCCTGGCCGTACCCGCTTTAGGCCAGATGCTGGCCGAGGATCGACGCGCCGAGCAGAATCAATCCGACGCCGCCGAACGCCTCCGCCCAGCGCCCGAAGCGCCGCCCGATCAGGCTGCCGAAGATCATTCCGCCGGTCGACATCACGAATGTGGTCGCGCCGGTCGCGGCGGCGATGACGACGATGTCGACGTCGAGCAACGCCAGCGACACCCCTACCGCCATCGCGTCGATGCTGGTGCCGAACGCGGTCGCCAGCAGCGCCACCAGCGATGCCCGGCCCGGCCCTACGGCTTCGTCCGCATCGGCGCGAATCGCCTGCAGCAGCATGTGGCCGCCGACCGCACCGAGCAGGGCGAAGGCGATCCAGTGGTCGACCGCGGCGACGTAACGCGCCGCCGCCATGCCCGCGAGCCAGCCGATCAGCGGCGTCGTC
>LUYR01000134.1 GCA_001603335.1 Rhodospirillales bacterium Alpha_05
GCCACGGCGCATGCAGGCTTCGAGCGGCAACCGTTCGAGCCGCGCCGTGGCGAACGCGGCGGTGAAGGCATCGCCCGCGCCCAAAGTGTCGACC
This sequence comes from Rhodospirillales bacterium Alpha_05, assembly GCA_001603335.1. Lineage (GTDB taxonomy): Bacteria > Pseudomonadota > Alphaproteobacteria > Rhodospirillales > Rhodospirillaceae > Oleispirillum. The sequence continues at coordinate 95 of LUYR01000134.1, forward strand.
GCGGCGACGGGGAAGGGCGGTTGCCGGATTTCCCCGAGGTCGCGGTCGAACGCCACCGCGCCGTCCTCCCCCAACGTCACCACCAACGTGCCGACGCCGAGGGCGTCTGCGAGAGGTTGCAGAGTCTTCGTGCCGAGGTTCCGCGCGAGGCGGGCGGCCTCGACGCGGTTGACCACCAGGGTGCCGGTGTGTCGCAGAATTGCCGCGTCGATGGGGCGGAACGGCGAGGGATTGAGAATCGTCTCCGCGCCTGCATCCCTTGCGATTTCAAATGCCGCGGCAACCGCGCCGTCGCCGATCTCGAATTGGGCGAGGACGAGCTTCGCCCGGCGCAGACGCGATTCGGCGGCGCACACGTCTTCGGCGGAGAGGTGGGCGTTGGCGCCGGGGTAGACCGCGAGGCAGTTTTCGCCGCGCGCGTCGGTGAAGCCTACGCCCGCGCCCGAAGGGCCGGGAAACCGCTTCAGGATTTCAGGCGGCAGTCCGGCGTCGGCGAGCGCGGTTTCGGCCAGCGTCGCCAGTCCGTCCGACCCCACCGCGATCAGTCCGTCGACGCGCGCGCCGAGCTTGCGGCTGCCGATGGCGAGGTTGGGGCCTTTTCCCCCGGCTTCGAGGGTGAAGGCATCCGCAGTCAGCGACTCGCCCGGCACGGGAAGCCTCGCGACCTTGACCGAGCACGCCGCGACGAAACTTCCCAACACGAACATCGACGTTGCTTCAGGCATTTCGAAACCTGCTACTCTGCTCAACGAACTTTCGAAGCCCTAAGATGCAGGATGGGAAGCGATGCCGAGAAAACCAAGCCAGACGGCGCGCGAAATCGCGAATTCCGCCCCGGCCTCGCCGCCGCTTTCGACGATCCTGCGCCTGCGCGACGACACCGCGCTGCCGCTCTATCAGCAGATCGAGGACCAGATTGCCGCGCTGATCGCCGAGGGCACTCTGGTCAACGGCGCGACTCTTCCCGCCGAACGGCATCTCGCGGCGAACCTCGGCGTCAGCCGCGCCACGGTGCAGCGCGCCTACGATGCCCTGCGCGACCGCCAGCTGATCCGCTCGCACGGCCGCCACGGCTCGGTGATCCAGGGTCATGGCGCACGGCTGGTGCCGGGGATGGACCGGCTCAAGGGGTTCACCCAGGAGATGCAGGAGATGGGCCGCAAGCCCTCGACCCAGGTTCTGGAACACGAAATTCTCAGCGACCGCTCGCTTGCGTCGTTGTTCGGCCTGCCCTCCACCGCGCGGTTCCTCAAGCTGATCCGCGTCCGCCTCGGCGACGACATCCCGATGTCGTTCGAAACCGCGTGGTACAGCCTCGACGCCGCGCCGTTCCTTGAGACAGCCGACGTTTACGGCTCGATCTACGGCCAGTTGGCGGAACACGGCCTGTCGCTGTCCTACTGCGACCAGACCATCGAGGCTGCCGCCCCGACGCCGCGGGAGTGCGCGATCTTCGGCTTCGCCGAGCCCAAGCCCTGCCTCCTGATCAAGCGCAGCAGCTACGTCCGCCGCGAACTGATGCTCGAATACGTCGAGGGTCTGTTCCGCGGCGACGCCTACACCTACCGCCTGCGCCTGGAAGCCTGACACCTCCGCCTCGCCAGCCACCCCGGCCCGACGATTGATCTGGACGGGCGTTTTGGTATGTGATAGGAAGGTCCATAAACAGTCCAATGATCGCCGTGGCGCTGCGCCGTGGCGACCGACGATCTGGCGAGGAGGCCCCGGAATGTCCTTCGGCTGGTTCCCCAATCGCTCCGGCGCAAATCCCGGTCGTTTCGCCTTTCCCCATCGATTCACCCGTTCGGACGTCTGCCCCGGCCCGAGATTTCGCGGCGGCGGGCGGCGTTCGCCGTTTGTTGAAGGGAACGACTATGGCGTCACCGATACTTCAAGGCATTGGGATCGGGCTTGCGGTCGCGGTTCCGATCGGCCCGATGGGGCTGCTTTGCATCGACCGGACCCTGTCGCTCGGGCCCCGCTCGGGCATCGCGACCGGCTTCGGCGCGGCGACCGTGCATCTGTTCTACAGCTCGCTCGCGGTGCTCGGCTTCGGCGTTGCGGCGCGCGCCTGGCTTGACGACCGCGCCAGCGCGTTTTCGCTCGCCTCGGCGCTGATATTGTTCTGGTTTGCGGTGCGGGCGTTCCGGCGTGCGGCTCCGGCTCCGGTGGTGCGGCATTGCGCGGCCGAGCGGGTGTGCGTGATCTGCGCCTATCTCAGCGCGATCATCTTCGGCCTCACCAATCCATCCACCATCGTTCTCCTCGCCGCGGCGTTTCCCGCGCTCGCCGACGTCGCCGATCCCCACGTCGCGCCGCTGTTGGCGGGTGGCGTGTTCATCGGTTCGATCGGCTGGAGGGCGACCCTGGTGGCGCTGGTGGGCGTCTGTCGCGTCCAGTTCGGTTCGGGGTTGATCGGCGTCAGTCACCGTGTCTCGGCGCTCGCCCTCGCCGGGCTCGGCACGGTGATGCTGGTCAACGCGCTCGACCACGCCCTCTGAAACGGGCTCAACGCTCCGCCAGAGGTCCGAAAACCTCGCCGAAGGTGGCGATCAGGGCGGCGTCGAGGTCGGCCATGGTCGCTTTGATGCCGAGGTCCTTGAGGCTGGTGACGCCGTGGTTGGAGATGCCGCAGGGGACGATGCCGGTGAAGTGGGTGAGGTCGGGGGCAAGGTTGAGCGCCATGCCGTGGAAACTCACCCAGCGCCGCACCCGTACCCCGATCGCGCCGATCTTGTCCTCCCGCCCCGGACCGCGCACCACCCACAGGCCGACGCGGTCCGGCCGGGTTTCGGCGGTGACGCCGAAGCGGGCGAGGGCGGCGATCGCCCAGGCTTCGAGCGAATGCACGAACAGGCGCACGTCGCTGCCGAACGTCTTGAGGTCGAGCATCGGGTAGATCACCCGCTGCCCCGGACCGTGGTAGGTGTATTGCCCGCCGCGGCCGCTCTGGTAGACCGGGAAGCGGTCGGGCATCAACAGGTCGTGTTCGTCGGCGGAGGTTCCGGCGGTGTAGAGTGGCGGGTGTTCGAGCAGCCAGACCGCGGGTTTGGCCGTGCCCGCGTGGATTGCCGCGACGCGGCTTTCCATCAGCTCCACCGCATCCGGATACGCCACCGGCGCGTCGGAGCGGAACCATTCGGGCGATCCGGCGAAGGCGGGATTCGGCTGGGGGTTGATGGCGGTCACGAAAGCGGGGAGCGGGGCGGACATGGCGGATTCCAAAAAATAAAAAAGTCGAAAAAGGCTGCTGGACATCGTCCGGGGGATTTGGTATTTCACCTTTCCTTCGCAGGCAACCCCCGCTGTGAAGGAAAATGCGAAAGGGGGACAGGCTATATGCGGTCGTGGCGGAATTGGTAGACGCGCAGCGTTGAGGTCGCTGTCCGGTAACACGGGTGGAAGTTCGAGTCTTCTCGACCGCACCATAGCTTGATTTTTGAAAAACCCGTCTGCGGTTCCAACGCGGCGGGTTTTTTGCTGCCCGAGGCATCCGTTTGGGGCTTTTGCCTCGGCGCTGAGTTACCATCTTCGCAAGGGGCGCTCGTCCCTTCCCGGCCCGAACAGGATACCGGAGGTTCCGATGACTCCCGAGACCCCGCCAAAGACCTCCCCAGAGATAAAGCCGGCGATCGAGGAAATCGAGGCGCGCGCCGCCGCGCTCGACATCGAGGACGCGTTCCCCGATGAGGATTTCGGCGATGCGCTGCTGCGCCTGATCTCCGACGCGATCGAAGACGGCGACATGACGCGGGCGCGCGAGCTGCTGCTCGACCAGCATTACGCCGATGCCGCCGATATCATCGAGCGGATGCAGCCCGACGACCGCGCCCAGCTGGTGCTGGCGCTCGGCAAGGACATCGACCCCGACATCCTCCCCGCCCTCGACGAAGAGGTGCGCGACCAGGTGCTGGGCGTCTTGGGCGTGCAGAACATCGCGGCGGCGGTCGAGGCGATGGATTCCGACGACGCGGTGACGGTGATCGAGCAACTCGATTCCGACGAGCGCCGCCGCGTCATCCAGGCGCTGCCCGCCGAGCACCGCGCCGGGATCGAACAGGCGCTGGCCTTCCCCGAGCATTCCGCCGGGCGAATGATGCAGCGCGAGATGGTGGCGGTGCCGGAGTTCTGGACCGTCGGCGACGCGTTGCACTACCTCCAAAACACCGGCGACGACCTGCCCGAGGACTTCTACGAGCTCTTCGTCGTCGATTTGCGCCACCACCCGCTCGGCCGGGTTTCCACCGCGCGCCTGCTGCGGGTGCGCTCCGAGACGCCGCTGCGAGAGATCATCGACGAGGATGTCGAGCCGATCCCGGCGACGATGGACCGCGAAGAGGTGGCCATGACCTTCCGCGATCGCGACTGGGTGTCGGCGATGGTGGTGGACGAGGACGGACGGCTGATCGGCCGGATCACCGTCGACGACGTGCTCGACGTGATCGACGAGGAAGCCGAGGACGACATGCTGCGCCTCGCGGGCGTTTCGGATTCCGATATTTTCCACGCGGTTTGGCAGACCGTGCGGTCGCGCTTCGGCTGGCTCTGCATCAACCTCTGCACCGCGCTGATGGCGGCCACGGTGATCGGCCTGTTCGAGGGCACGATCCAGAAGGTGGTGGCGCTCGCCGCGTTGATGCCGATCGTCGCGGGCTTGGGCGGCAACGCCGGAACCCAGACCCTCGCGGTTTCGGTGCGCGCGCTGGCGATGAAGGAGCTGATGCCGGGCAATGCGCGCCGCGTGATCGGCAAGGAGATCGTCGTCGGGCTGGCCAACGGCATGGGCCTCGCGGTGCTCGCGGGCTCGGTCGCGTATTTCTGGTTCGGCACGCCGATGATCGGCGTGGTGCTGGCGAGCGCGATGGTGGTCAACCTCGTCGTCGCCGGACTGGCGGGGATTCTCATCCCGCTGTCCCTCGACCGCCTCGGCGTCGATCCGGCGATCGCGTCGGGGGTGTTCCTCACCGCGCTCACCGACAGCGTCGGATTCTTCGCCTTCCTCGGCCTGGCGACGGTGTTTCTGCTTTAGGCGCTGATGTAGCGGGAGATCGCGCGGTCGAGCACCGTCGAGGTGATGATGATCGTGGCGATGTCCTGCTTGCGCTGGATCGAGCCGCGCTTGACCATCTCGCGGTATTCGTCCACCAGCCCGCGCAGCGCGGCGACGCCGTCCTTGCGCTGGAGGTGCTGCTCGAAGAACACCCGGCCCAACCCCGGCTTGCCCCAAATGCCGTTCATGATCCCGACGATCTCGGGGATCGTCGGTCCCGCGTGTTCGTCGGGCTCGATCTCGGTGGAGAGTTCGAGGGCGGCGAGGGCGTCCGGGGTCATGTAGTCGAGGTAGCGGTTGCAGAAGGTCTTGAGGTTTTCGATGATCTCGCTGCGCGGCGGGCCGGGCGGCATCTCTCGGATGTTGCGGAGCAAATCGCCGAACGCCAGGATCGTCGAGGCGGGCTGCTTCACCAGGGTCGGGAAGTCGGCCCCGAGCATGGTGCGGAACACCGCGATGTCGGTCTCGTGCTGGCGGTCCTTGACGTTGGGGCGGCCGCGCTTGTTGAGCTCGTCGTTGATCTTGTCGGTGACGTCGCGGATATCCCAGTTGCCCAGCGCGCGCAGCGCCTCGGGCGTGCGCACCAGCCGGAGCTCGAGGCCGAGGTCGCGGATCTGCTCGGGCACCGCGAAGCTCTGGGCGAACGAATAGAGGAAGCGCGGGTCCCACTCGAGGATTTCCACCGCGGCGGGGCCGAAGGTTTCGCCGAGCGCGCGGATCTGGAACGCCTTGACGTGGGTGAGCGCGTTGAGCCAGTCGGTGTCGGTCTGGTCGGTGAGAAGCTGGCCGAAGCGACCGCCGAGGCGCAGCCGCACCTCGCCCAGCGCCATCGCGTTCATCCCCGCGAGAATCCGCAGGCGCGGCAGCGCGCCGAGGGCATGGGCCTCGGCCGGAAGGCGGGTCAGGGCTTCCTTGTTGGCGGCGAAGATCAGCCGGATCGCGCGGTCGATGTAGGACTGCTCGGCCTGGGTTACGGTCAGGCCGCAGGCTCCGGCGGGCGCGGCGCGCTTGCCGGGGCTGATCTTTTTGCCCTGGGGATTGAGGATCGCGATCAGGTCGAGCTGCCACGCGACCTCGAACACCTTGATCGCGCGCTCGATCGCCTTGTCGTTCTTGAGCGCCTGCTCGATCGGCAGGTTGCCGATCAGCGTGCCTTCCTCGCCGAGGGCCGCGCCTTCGAGCTTTTGCAGGAACGGATAGATCTTGCGCACCGCGCGCTGTAAGCGAGTCTGGCGGCCGCCGCCCGAATGCAGCGACAGGCTGCGGAACGGCTTGGACAGGCCGAAGGGCAGAATGCGAAGGAAATCGGAATCGCCGTCCTGGACCCGAACCGCAAGCTTGGTGCGGCTGCTTTTTTTCTCACCTGCGGGTTTCGCCGCGGCATCGGCGCGGGGAGCAGGGGGTTTCGCGGGGGTCTTGGCCATACGTCTCCGGCCTCAATCAATCGCTTTGGCGCGCGTTCGCGGGCTGCGACGGCGCAAATTCCATGGGTCGCTGCCGACTGTGCCCAAGCTGGCCGTGGAAATCAAGGTTTCCCTAAGGCATGGCGGGGGCGCGCAGGCCTTGTTTCACCGCACGCGGTTGATTATGGTGGCGCGGATCGTGGCGAAACCGGCCATGAATCCCGCGAGGAGACTTAAAGACGTGACCCACGATTCCCTGCCGATCCACGGCGGTGATCTCGCCGCTGCGTCCGCCCGTTACGGCGTCGCGCACGCGGACTGGCTGGACCTTTCCACCGGCATCAATCCCAATCCCTACCCCTGCGGCGATATTCCCGCGGCGGCGTGGCAGGCGCTGCCCGATGCCGCCTCGGGCGACGCGCTGATCGCAGCGGCGCGCCAGGGCTATGGTATCGGCGACGCGGCCAAGGTGGTGGCGGCCTCGGGCACCCAGGCGCTGATCCAGTGGCTGCCGCGCCTGATCACCGCGCACGACGTGGCGGTGGTGACTCCGACCTACGGCGAGCAC
>LUYR01000135.1 GCA_001603335.1 Rhodospirillales bacterium Alpha_05
CGCGGCGGCGGCGGCGGGGATCACCCCGGCGACGTTGGGCCGCCCGAGCACACGCGCCGCAGGCAGCGCGACGGCTTGCAACAGCGCGAGCGTCGCCGCGAGGATCAGCGCGAACAGTCCGGCTTCGACGCTCATTGATCCGCCCGCCACTCGCCGTTCTTCTTCAGCACCGCGGCGACGTCCGGCGGCATGTATTTTTCGTCGTGCTTGGCGAGCACGGTCTCGGCGACGAAGCCGCCCTCGGGGCTGAGGCGGCCTTCCGCCACCACGCCCTGGCCCTCGCGGAAGAGGTCGGGCAGCACGCCGGAGTAGCGCACCGGCAGGCTCGACTTGCCGTCGGTGACGGTGAAGCGGACGATCGTGCCCTCGCGCTTCACCGTGCCGGGCTCGACCAGCCCACCCAGGCGAACGCGATGGGTCGCCGCGTCGGGGCGCGCCAGCAGGTCGCTCGGGCCGTAGAAGAAGGTGAGCGAATCGCCCAGCGCCGAGATCACCAGAACCGCCGCCAACGCCACCGCCGCCATGCCGACGCCGAGGAGAATCATCCGTTGCCGACGTCGGGTCACTGGCCGCGTCCTCCGCGTCCGTTGAGCCGCGCCCATGCGCCCGATACCCGCCGCCAGTCGCGCCAGGCGCTCAGCGCCGCACCGCCGAGGAGGAGGAACGATACGCCGTAGGCGGCGAGGATGTACGCGGTGTATTGGCCATGCAGATTCATCGGTCCGCCTCCATCCGGCTGCGGTGGGCGGCGGCGCGCAACCGCGCCTCGACCACCTCGGTGCGGGTGCGGGTGAGCCAGAGGGCGAAGAAGATCAGCTTGAACGCCCCGGCCATCAGCAGCAGCGGCCACAGCATCGACGGGTCGATGGACGGGCCGCCCAGCTTCATCACGCTGGCGGGCTGGTGCAGGGTGTTCCACCAGTCCACCGAGAACTTGACGATCGGCAGGTTGACGCAGCCGACCAGCCCGAGCACCGCCGCAGCCTTGTCGCCGCGGCGCGGATCGTCGAAGGCACGCGAGAGCGCGATGTGGCCGAAATACAAGAACAGCAGCAGCAGCATCGAGGTCAGGCGCGCGTCCCACACCCACCACGCGCCCCACATCGGCTTGCCCCAGAGCGAGCCGGTGATCAGGCAGACGGCGGTGAACATCGCGCCGAGGGGTGCTGCGGCGCGCGCGCTGGCGAAGGCGAGCGGATGCCCGCCGACCAAGCCGAGGCCGCCCAAACCCGCGACCAGGGCATAGACGAACAGCCCCATCCACGCCGCGGGCACGTGCATGTACATGATCCGCACGGTCTCGCCCTGCTGGTAGTCGGGCGGCGAAAGCGCGAGGCCGTCGACCAACCCGGCGACGAGCGCCACCACGCCGAGGATCGCGATCCACGGAATCAGCATGCCCGACAGCTCGACGAAGCGCGCCGGCTGGGCCGCGCGCAGAACCGTCTGATGAATTGCCTTGATCGCGGAAACCGCCGCCACTCTCTACTCCACCGCCTGACGCAACGCGGCGGCGGCGGCCACGGGACACACCGCCAGGGCAACCAACGCCACGCTTCCCAAGATGAGGAGCGACGGCGAAGCCGCCAACCCCGTTTGCGCCGATTCGACCGCGCCCGCGCCGAAAATCAGCACCGGCGCGGAGAGCGGCAGGACCATCACCGCGAGCAGCACCGTCGCGCGGCGCGCCCCCAGCGCCAACGCCGCGCCGACCGCGCCCAAAAGCGACAGCACCGGCGTGCCGAGCAGCAGATC
>LUYR01000136.1 GCA_001603335.1 Rhodospirillales bacterium Alpha_05
GGGCGCGATCGCGATCGCGACCACGGTGGCGATCACCGGCGCGCTGCATGAGGACGGCTTCGCCGACGTCGCCGATGGCTTCGGCGGCGGCTACGAGCGCGAACGCAAGATGGAGATCATGCGGGATTCGCTCTTGGGCACCTACGGCGCGACCGCGCTGGTGCTGAGCCTGCTGATCCGCGTCGTCGCGGTCGGCACCCTGGGGCCGGCGGACGCGCTCGCCGCGATGATCGCCTCGGGCGCGCTCGGGCGCGGCTTGATCCCGGTGTCGATGACCCTCAATTTCTCGGCGCGCTCCGACGGCGTCGCCGCGTCTTCCGGCTACCCAACCGAAGGCTCGACCTGGACGGCGGTGCTGCTCGGCTTGCTGATCGCACTCGTCGCGCTCGGGCCGGGGGAGGGCTTCCTCGCCTTCTTCGTCGCCCTCGCCGGAGTCGCCGGGCTGGCGGCGCTGGCCAAACGCCACATCGGCGGCTATACCGGCGACGTGCTCGGCTGCGGCGCGCAGTCGGTCGACATCCTCGTGCTGGTCCTCGTCGCGCTTCTGCGTGCGCCGGTATGAGCTCGCGTGGAAAGGGTCTTGCGGTGAAGTTGAGAGGCGAGAAAACCCGCTGGTGGTGGGTGCGACATGCCCCGGTGCCGGTGGTCGGCAAGATCGTCTACGGCCGCCACGACGTGGAATGCGACTGCTCCAACACCCCGGTGTTCGCGGCGCAAGCCAAATACCTGCCGGAAGGCGCGGTGGTGCTCACCAGCGGCCTCTCCCGCGCCCGCCTCACCCTCGAGACCCTCGGCCAGTGCGGCTATAATTACGATACCGCAACGGTGATCACCGAGCCCGCTTTCGAGGAGCGCTACTTCGGCGATTGGGAAGGCCTGACCTGGGACGAGATCGAGGCCGCCGAACCCGGCGCGCCGCAGCGCTTCTGGGACGACCCCTACGGCTTCCGCCCGCCGGGCGGCGGCGAGAACGCCTTCGACCACGCGGCGCGGATGCAGGAAGCCGTCGACCGGATCAGCGCGCAATACCCCGAGCGCGACGTCGTCGCGGTGGCGCACGCGGGCAGTATCCGCGCCCAGCTCGCCAACGTGCTGAAGCTGCCGCACATCGACGCGGCGGTGCTCGACATCGACTTCGTCTCGATCACCCGCATCGACCACTACCACGGCGAACTCCAGGGCATCGCGCGCATCGGCGCGGTGAACGTCCTCCATGTTTGAGACCGCCCCCCTGCCGCCGCTCACCCTCGTCCTCGGCGGCGCCCGCTCGGGCAAAAGCACCCTGGCCGAACGCTGGGTCGAAGCGGAAGCGAAACGACGCGGCGCGCGAGCGATCTACCTCGCCACCGGTCGCGCTTGGGACGGCGAAATGGAAGAGCGCATCGCGATCCACAAGTCGCGGCGCGGCGACCTCTGGGAAACCATCGAGGAGCCGGTCGCGGTCGCGGCGCTGCTCCCGACCCTCCCCGCCGGACGCCCGGTGTTGCTCGATTGTCTGACCCTCTGGCTCACCAACCAGATGCTCGAAGAGCGCGACGTCGCAGCCGAGGCCGAAGCCCTCGCCGAAGCCCTCGCCCACGCGCCCGGCCCGGTGGTCTGCGTCTCCAACGAAGTCGGCCTCGGCCTGGTGCCGGAAACCCCGCTCGGCCGCGCATTCCGCGACGAACAGGGCCGCCTCAACCAGCGCATCGCCGCCATAGCCCAGCGCGTCGTGTTCACCGCCGCGGGCCTCCCCCTCACCCTCAAGTCCGAGGCCGCCCAATGACCGAGCCCGACGACCTCGACCGCCGCCACACCGAAAAGATGAAGGCGCGCAAGGCCGCCCGCGACAAGATCATGGCGGGCAAAACCGTCGAGAAAGGCCTGCTCATCGTCCACACCGGCCCCGGCAAAGGCAAAACCACCGCCGCCATGGGCATGGCGCTGCGTATCGTCGGCCACGGCGGACGAGTCGGCATCATCCAGTTCATCAAAGGCTCGGGCAACTGGGACACCGCCGAACGCCGCGCCCTCGAATCCTTCGGCAGCCAAGTCGACTTCCGCATCATGGGCGAAGGCTTCACCTGGGAAACCCAGGACCGCAGCCGCGATATCGCCGCCTGCAAAACCGCCTGGGATCTCGCCAAAACCTGGATTCTCGACAGCGACTTCAGCATGGTCGTCCTCGACGAACTCAATATCGCCCTGCGCCACAACTACCTCGACCTCGCCGACGTCCTCGAAACCTTCAGCCACCGCCCCGACGACCTCCACGTCGTCGTCACCGGCCGCAACGCGCCGGAAGGGCTGATGGAAGCCGCCGATCTGGTGACCGAGATGACGATGGTGAAGCATCCCTTCCGCGCGGGCGTGAAGGCTCAGGCCGGAATTGAGTTTTAAGAGCTAAGATCGCGGGCTCTGCCCGCACCCGCGAGGAGGCTCGCCTCCTCGACCTCATGAGTTTTGGTTTTTGCGCGTAGCGCGATAAAACCTTCACGCCGCATGGTTCGACTGCGCTGACGCGCGAAAAACAACAAATGGGATCAAAGGGCCCAAGGCCCTTTGTGGGGTCCAGGGGCAAAGCCCCTGGTGACACACGGACAAAAGGACGCACACCGAAATGACCGCGATCATGTTTCAGGGCACCGGGTCGGACGTCGGCAAGTCGATGCTGGTGGCCGGGTTGTGCCGGGCGCTGGTGCGGCGCGGGATGTCGGTTCGGCCGTTCAAGCCGCAGAACATGTCGAACAACGCTGCGGTGACCGCCGACGGCGGCGAGATCGGGCGGGCGCAGGCGTTGCAGGCGCTGGCGTGCAAGGTTCGGCCGAGCGTCGACATGAACCCGGTGCTGCTGAAGCCGCAGACCGACGTGGGCGCGCAGGTGGTGGTGCGGGGCAAGATGCAGGGGTCGGCGAGTGCGCGGGATTTCTTCGCGCGCAAGGCGGCGCTGATGCCGGATGTGCTGGCGAGCTTCCGCAAGCTTGAGGCGGAGTGCGACATCGTGTTGGTGGAGGGTGCGGGGAGCGCTGCGGAAATCAATCTGCGCGCCAACGACATCGCCAACATGGGCTTCGCCGAGGCCGCCGACGTGCCGGTGGTGCTGATCGGCGACATCGACCGGGGCGGCGTGATCGCCTCGATCGTCGGCACTCACGCGCTCATTTCGGATAGCGAACGAAACCGCTTGGTCGGCTATTTGATCAACAAGTTCCGCGGCGACGTGACCCTGTTCACCCCCGCCACCGAGAGCATCGAAAAGCTCACCGGCCTCTCCTGCCTCGGCGTGGTGCCGTGGTTCGGCGACGCGGCCAAGCTCCCGGCGGAAGACGCGATGACCCTGGAAAACCGCGACTTCTCGCGCAAGGGCGGCCGCATCGTCGTCGCCGTGCCGCGGATCTCGCGAATCGCCAACTTCGACGACCTCGACCCGCTCGCCGCCGAGCCCGACGTCGACGTGATCTTCGTCCAGCCCGGCGAGCCGATCCCGGTGGACGCCACCGTGGTGATCCTGCCGGGCTCCAAAGCCACCCGCGCCGACCTTGACGTGTTGCGCGTCGAGGGCTGGGATATCGACATCGCCGCCCACGTCCGGCGCGGCGGCTACCTCGTCGGCCTCTGCGCCGGATTCCAGAGCCTCGGAAAAACCGTTTCGGACCCGGATGGCATCGAAGGCCCGCCCGGCGACACCCCCGGCCTCGGCTTCCTCGACCTCACCACCTCGATGCGCGGCAAGAAGGTCCTCGAAGAAGTCTCCGGCCACGACCGCTGGTCCGACAGCCCGATCCACGGCTACGAAATGCACGTCGGCGAAACCACCGGCCCCGGCCTCGACACCCCCTGGGTCACCCTCGGCAACAAACCCGTCGGCGCCATCGACGCCTCGGGCCGGGTGATGGGCTGCTACATCCACGGCATCTTCGCCGCCGACGGCTTCCGAAGCGCCTTCCTCCGCCACATCGGCAACGCCGACCGCATCTCCATCGCCTACGACCAAATGGTCGAAGACACCCTCGACAAACTCGCCGACCACATGGAAGCCAACGTCGACATCGACGCCTTGTTGAAAGCGGCGCGGTAAAACAAGGCTGGGCGCTGCCCAGACCCGCCAAGGGCCGAAAGGCCCTTGGATCCCGCAACTTGTTGTTCGCCGCGAAGCGGCTATCCCTCTTCACGCGGCGTGATGGCTCTATGGCGCTACGCGCGAAAAACTAAGGGGTACACAGGGACCGAGTCCCTGTGCGGGTCCGGGCAGAGCCCGGCCTTCCTCTTAAACCTTAAATCCCCCAAACCAACGCCAGAACCGCCACCGCCAGAGCGCCACTAAGCGCGCAGGCGGTAGCGTAGAGCTTGAGCGACTCGTGGATATGTTTGGGGGTGGCGTCGGCGGTGCCTTCGCCGATCCAGGGGGCGTCGACGATTTCGCCGGGGTAGACGCGGGGGCCGAGGAGTTTGAGGCCGAGGGCTCCGGCAATGGCGGATTCGGGCCATCCGGCGTTGGGGGAGTGGTGGACGCGGGCGTCGCGCATCATCACCCAGGCGGCGCGGTGGCCGTCGGTGGCGGGGAAGAGGGCGGCGGCGGCGGCGATCAGCCAGCCGGCGAGGCGGGCGGGGATCCAGTTCATCAGGTCGTCGAAACGGGCGGAGGCCCAGCCGAAGTCGATGTATTTCTCGGTCTTGTGGCCGACCATGGAGTCGAGGGTGTTGACCGCCTTGAAGGCGAGCATGCCGGGCAGGCCGAGGACGACGTACCAGAAGATCGGCGAGACGATGCCGTCGGAGTAGCTTTCGGCGCAGGATTCGACCGCCGCGCGACAGACGCCCGCTTCGTCGAGGGTTTCCGGGTCGCGCCCGACGATCATTCCGACAGCGGTTCGACCTGCCGCGAGGCCTTCGGTTTCCAGCGCGCGAGCGACGGCGCGGACGTGCTGGTAGAGGCTTTTCTGCGCGATCAGGACGTAGACGGCGATGGCCTCGACGATCCAGCCGTAGGGGATGCGCACGGTGACGTAGGTGATCGCCGCGCCGATGGCGGCCATCGACAGCACCATGGTGGCGAGCAGGATCACCCCCCAGAGGCGCTTGGCGCGCGGGCTGCGGCTGGGGAAGTTCCAGCGTGTGTCGAGGGCGTCGATCATCCGCCCGATCAGCGCGACCGGGTGCGGCACGGCGCGATAGAGGGCGTACGGATCGCCGACGATGGCGTCGAGGATCAGGGCGGCGAGCAGGACCCAGGCGGGAGAGAGGCTGTCGATCATCATGGTGGCGCATGATTGGCGGCAGCGTGCCCGGCGTCAACGGCTTTCCGCCGACGCCGGGGCGGTTGGGTTACTCGGCGGCGACCGGCACGGCGGCGAAGCGGCCGAGGTGGTGGCTGCGGCTGCGCATCACCACGATGCCGATGCAGACCATCCCCGCCGCGACGAGGAAGGTGGCGGGCGCGCCGAACTGTTCGGCGACTTTCGGCGCGGCGTAGGGCGCGATCACGCCCGCGAACCAGCGCACGAAGTTGTAGGCGGCGGAGGCGACGGCGCGGGGTTCGCCCGAGACTTCCATCGCCATTTCGGTGAACACGGTATTGTTGACCCCCATCACCGCACCCGAAACCACCACCGCGGCGATGGTGAGCTCGGGGATGCCGAGCGCCATCGAGCCCAGCAGCGCGGCGAGCGCGAGCAGGCCGCCGGTGATCAGGGTGTTGGCGGAATAGCGCACCTGGAAGCGCGGCGCGACCACCACCGAGAAGAACGCCAGCGCCAGCCCCCAGCCGAAGAAGATCAGGCCGATGGCGCGCGGCGACATGTCGAGGGCGAAGGGCACGAACGCGAGCACGGTGAAGAAGCCGTAGTTGTAGAAGAACGCGGTGATCGCGGTGGTGGAGAGGCCCTTGTGTCCGAGCGCGCGGACCGGCGCCATCACGCCGGTGGGGCGGGCGGGCTTGGGCGTGGGGCCGAGGAACAGGGCGATGGCGACGAAGCCGATCGCCATCAGGGTCGCGGTGCCGAAGAACGGGTAGCGCCAGGAATAGGAACCGAGCGCGGCGCCGAGCAACGGCCCGACCGAGATGCCGAGGCCAAGGGCGGCTTCATAAAGCAAAATCGCGGTCATCGCGCCGCCGCGCGTCGAGGCGACGATCACCGAGAGCGCGGTGGCGACGAACAGGGCATTGCCCAGGCCCCAGCCGCCACGGAAGGCGACCAGCTCGGCGACCGTCTCGGAAGTGCCGGAGAGGGCGGCGAATCCGGCGATCAGAGCGGAGCCGATCAAGAGCGTCGCACGGCCGCCGAAGCGCGAGGAGACCGCGCCGGTGATCAGCATCATCACCGCCGTCACCGCGAAATAGCTGGTGAACAGCAGCGAGACCTGGGCGTGGCTGGCGTTGAGCCCGCGCGCGATCGAGGTGAGGATCGGGTCGACCAGCCCGATGCCCATAAAGCCGACCATCGCGGCGAATGCGGTGGCCCACACCGCCTTGGGCTGGCGGAAAAACGAAGCGGCGATCTCGTCGTCGGGTTCGGACTGCATCGTGGAAAACGTCCTGAATGTTGGAGTCATTTTAGATGTATGATGCACGTATGTCCATCCGTTGGACCGGGAATTCAAGATGCTTTATACACAACCCACATCTGCACTCCGGACGAAGCGGGAGGATCGAATGCCCCGTCGTAGCGACGTCGCCGCCATCGAACAGGAACTCACGCTCCTCGTCCGCACCGTCGAGGCGGTCCGCCGCCACCGCAGCTATCCGATCGAGCCCGCGCAATACCTGCACATGCGCACCCTGATGGCCGAAGGTCCGCAGACCGTGGCCGCCCTCGCGGCCCGCCTGCGACTCGACT
>LUYR01000137.1 GCA_001603335.1 Rhodospirillales bacterium Alpha_05
CCCCGCGGCGAAGGTTTTGCTCGAACTCCACCCCGGAAAGGCCCACGCCCCGGGGGACGATGTCTTCTCTCCCCGGACCCTCGCGTTTCCCGAAGCGGGCGTGACCGTGGAGATGACCATCACCCCCCTGAATGACCGCTTCCCGCTGAACGGGCTCTTCCTCCCCGACGGCCGGACGGTGCGGTCCGAACTCGCCGGTCCGTGGAGACGGCTGTGGCGGAGGGCCGGGGCGGAGAACCTCGAGGCGGTGGTGCTGGACTTTCTCGACGGTGACGGGGAACCCCGCCTCGGGGGAGGCGAGCGGGACGGGTACCTGAACAGGCCCCTTCTCTCCCTGGATGAGCTGCTTTTTGTTCCGGGAATGACCGCCGACATCCTCTACGGAACGGAAACCCGCCCAGGGATCGGGCCCCTGGTCTCTCTCCGGTCCGACGGAAAGATCAACGCCAACACGGCCCTGCCGGAGGTGCTGGCCCTCCTGGACGGCCTGGACGGGAACATAGCCGCCGACATTGTCCGGGCGAGGGAGACCAGGATATTCACTTCCATGGAGGACCTGTCCGCCGTGCCGTCCTTCCCGGCGTCGGCCCGGGCGCAGCTCATGAACGTGCTGTCCTTCACGAGCAGCCACTTCAGGGTCTCCTTTCTCGTTGAGTTTGCCGATGGCCAAAAGACCCCCCTGGAGGTTATACTGGAACGGAAAGCTTCAGCGGCCGACACGGTCCGATGGGAGGAACCGTAAATACACAGACGGCAGATTTCCTCGTTTTTCCTCAAGACCAGGGACGGATTCCGCCTCCTCGAAAGCGGCGGCGGTCTTTCCGGAGAAAGGACCGACGGGAACAGGATCCCTTCCCGGGGCGACCTTGTTCTGTACCCCCTCCGGACCCTCTCGGCCCATCCCTTTTCCTTTCCCTTCCGTTCGCTGAAGGATGTTCGCAGCGCCCTCTCCCTCAGGTTTCTCCCCCTGCTTTCCGGGGAGGAGCCCGTGGAGATCATTCCCTGGGTCTCCGCCGTCCGGGGGGGAGCTTCCGAAGGAACTGCGTGGTGCGTGGCGGCCCCGGAGGTCCCCGGTGAGGAGAACGCTTCCCTTTCGGGGATTGTCTGCTGGCCCCTTCCCCTCGCCCTGGCCTCCACGGTGGATGGCGAGGGGATCGCCGTGTTCCGCGGGACGGGGATTACAGCCTCGGCTGTTTTCTCCGGAGGAATTCCCCTCTTTTGCAGGTGCGGAAGCGGGGAAGACGGAGCCCCGGCTCCGACAGAGGACGACAGCATGGACAGGGAGGTCCGTCTCTGCAGGGAATTCGCCTCGGCTTCGGGGAAAGAGGGCCTTGTCTCGTCGGTCTGGACGGGGACGTCCCCCGGCGAACTCCTGGACGCGGCCCGCCAGACCGTTGAACGTTTCCCGGCCTTTCTGTCCGTGAACATTTCCCGGCCCGCCCTCGAGGCGTCTCTCGCCAGGGAGAGGACGGCCCGGGTCCTCAGGAACTTTTCCGCCGCCGCGGCCTTTCTCGGGGCGGTCTTCTGCGCCGTGCAGCTCACCCTCTCCCTGCAGGTCCGCTCCTCCCTGGACAGGCTCTCCGCGGAGGCGGCGTCCCTCTACAGAGAGATCGCGGGAGGAGCGGAACGGATCGTGGACCCCCTCTCCCAGGCCAGGGGAAAACTGGCCGAGCTGAAGGGGAACGGAGGGGACGACAGGTCCTTCAGCCTCTTCCTCGCCCATCTCGGAAGGGCGTGGACCGGGGGAGAGGCGGGAAGAAAGCCCGGCTTCCCCGTCCTCGACCAGATGCGCTACACCGGCGAGAGCGCCGAGCTGACGGGAACGGCGCAGACCATGGAGGCCATCCAGGTCCTCCGTTCGGCAGCCGATTCCGGGGGATTCAGGGCTTCCCTCGGGGACATCCAGCAGATTCCCGGAGGAGGGCTCCGGTTTTCCCTCTCCCTGAGGAGGGATGACTCGTGAAGAGCTTTCTCGCCCGATTTCTTCCTTCCCTCTTCGGAAAGGATGACAGCGGACCAGGCGCTGAACGCCGGGCGCTTTTCCTGCTGCTCCTGGGCCTTCTCGCCTGGGGCGGCGCCTTCTCCCTGTGGAGCGACGGCAGGGAACTTCGGGCCAGGAGGGAGCTCCAGAAAAAACGGTTCGACGACCTCGCCGCGGTGGTGGGCGAATACCGGGCGCTCCGTCAGACAGCGGGGGCGGAACGGGTTCCTGTTACCCCCGACGGGGAGGAAGACCTCCTCACGGCCGTTTCCAACGCCGTGGCCTCCCTCGGTCTCCGGTCGAACATGCTCAGCCTGAGCAGCACATCGGGACGGGGGGGCGCCGGCGCCGTCTCCGTGACGCTGGAAGGACTGTCCTCCGACAGCCTGGCCCGCTTCCTCCAGGAGACGGAGCGGAGGGACATCTACTCCTTCTCCGCCGATATCCGGGCGGTCCGGAGCACTTCGTCCGAAGGGGGCCCCGGCCGGACCCTCACGGCGGTGCTCCTTCTCGGGAGGCAGGGATCATGAAGGCCGGCAGGTGGGGGTTGTATCTCCTGTTCTTCCTTCTCGTTTTCAGCCTGTCCTTCCTGGCCTTCTTTCCCTTCGGGCCCGGGGCGGAAGTGGCCTGGAGCAGAGCCGTACGGGCGGCGTCGGAGAAGGGCTTCTTCCTGGACGCTTCCGACGTCTCCGCGGACGGACGCTTTTTGCCGGAAGCCGTCCTCCTCAATGTCCGGCTCCGCTCTCCGATCCTTTCGGGCGAGGCGGGCCGGGTGACGACGGCCTTCTCCCCCCGGGATGCGATCATCAGCCTGGCCCCGGCGGCCCGTCTCCGGCTCGAAAGGGTCTCGGTGAACCTTCCCGTTCCGGGAGAGCGCCCCCTCTTTCTCGCCGCTGTCGAGGCCAGGCTTGTTTTCCCCGGCGACAGGGTCGAGGTGCTGGAGCTTCGGACTTCGGGAGAGCTTGACGTTTCCGGGACGGCGGTCCTTTCATCCCGGGGCGGCGGCCTGGAAGAGGCCGATCTCTCCATCGGAGGGGAGCGGGCGTCCCTGATGGAACTCTTCCGGTCCGTCCTTCCGCTGAGGCAGGAAAAACCCGGGGCCTGGACCCTGAAGAGGGGAGGGAGGAACGTCCATGGCGGGAATTGACGGCCTTCTTCGGGCAGGAGCCCGGCTGGCCCTTCCCCTTCTCGGTGCGGCCCTTTTCGCGGGAATGGCAGGGTACTTTGCGGCGGGACTGGTGGAGGAGCGGCTGTTTCTCCTGTCCGTGGAGGAGACCGGGAAAATGGCGGGCAGGGGCGCCCCTCCCCCCCTTCCTGCGCAAAAAGAGCAGGGCCCTACCCTGAAGGATTTTGCCGCCGGGGACCCCTTCGGCGCGGCGCCCCGGTCTTCTGCGGCAACTTCGTCGAAGCCGGCGGAAATGGAAGTTTCCGTGAGCGAACTCTACGAACTTGAGGGGATCCGCCTCGCGGGCACGTTGCCGGGGATCTCGGTCTGGATCGACGACGGCGGAAAGCAGACCGTCCATCTCCAGGGACAGCAGGTGAAGGGCTACGAGCTGACGGAGGTCGGCGAGGACAGGGTGGTGCTCAGAAAGGGCGGGACGGTGGTGAACGTCCTCCTCCGGTACAGCGGCCATGCACCCTCCAGGGCGTCCGCTCCGCAGTTACCTCCGCCGGTCCCGGCCCTGTCCGGCCGGGAGGTTACGGCAGCCCGGCCCGGGCAGCAGGGCTCCATTCCCAGGGAGACCGTGGACAACCTGCTCATGAATCCCCTGGACGAGATGAAGAAATTCCGCCTCAGGCCCAAGTTCGACGGCGACAGGGCGTTGGGCGTGGAAGTGCAGTGGATGGACAGGAACAGCTTCCTGGAATCCGTGGGGGTGGAGAAGGGCGACGTGATCCAGTCGGTGAACGGGCTGGAGATCCGGAACATGGGGGACGTGGTGAACGTGATCAACTCCCTCATGGGGGGGAGCGCCTTCGATGTGCAGGTTCTCAGGGGCGGCACGCCCGTATCCCTGAAGTACAATATACGGTGACAAGAGCCATGACCCCGGGACGGAGGAGGGCCTTCACCCTTGCGGAGACTCTTGTGGCCGTGGCGGTCCTGGGGCTTGTGGCCGCCGGCGGCATGAGACTGTCCGTCCTCTCTGTACGGGCCCTCGGGGAGGTCCGGGAGGGGCGGGAGCGGCTCGCCCTCTCCAGGAACCTGTGGCTTCGGGCGGTCAGCGGAAAGCTTGAGAGCCGGGGCCGGGAGAACGGGATCTCCTGGGAGACCGGCAGGTTCGGTTTCCCGGGGCAGGACGGCCTGCCTCCCGGCTATTCCTGCGGGACGGTCGTCATCACAGGCGCCGCCCCGGGACGGGAAAAAATGATCCTCTATGTTCCTGACCGCATGATTTCGAGGGGGAGAAAACAATGATCCGGAAACTACTGATTCTGGCATTCATCCTGTTCTGCGTCGTGCCCGGAGCCCAGGCCCAGACCCCGCCTCCGCCCCAGGACGACGAATTCGCCCTCGTGGAGTCGGCCCGGAGAATGAGGGCCTCGGGAAACGCCCAGTTCAACTTCCAGGACGTGGACATGGTGAAGTTCATCCGGTTCATGGCCGAACTGCTGAACGAGAACCTCGTCCTCGCTCCCGGAGTGAAGGGATCCATTTCGGTCATCTCCCCGAAGCCCTTTCCCCTGAAGGAAGCCCGCCAGGTATTCATCTCGGTGCTGGAGATGAACGGCTACACCCTGCAGCAGGGCGCGGGATTCGGCAAGATTGTCCCCCTCCAGGCGGGAAGCTCGGCGGAGTCCGACGTACGCACCGGGAGGATGGGGCCGGGGGAGGGGGAACAGACGGTCTCCCAGGTGGTCCCCCTGGACTATGTCACCGCTGACTTCATCGCCGCCGCCGTGAGCCAGGCCTCTGGACGCCTGGTCACGGTGCTGCCCGTGGGCCGGGGGAACGACATCCTCCTCACCGGCAGGGCCACCGACGTGAACCGGGCTATCGATCTCATCCAGACCCTGGACAGGGCCGACAAGATCTTCAAGTCCCGGACGGTGAAAATCAAGAAGGCATCCCCCGAGATCATCGCCGCCCACCTGGCCAACCTGGCGAAGGTTCCGGGCAGCCCGGTCTTCGGGCTCACCGTCCTCCCCGACGCCCCGGGCAGCCAGATCGTCCTCGCCGGTGAGGAGCGGCACATCAACCGGGCGCTGAAACTCATCGCCGACCTGGACGTCACACCCAAGTCGGGGGAATTCCACGTCTACAGGCTGGAGAACGCCGACGCCAAGGTGGTGGCCGAACAGCTCTCCAAGATCCTCTCCGCCCAGGCGTCCCAGGCCGTCAATGCCGAAGGGAGGATCCCCACCACCGTGGTGCCCGACATCCCCTCCAACAGCCTCATCTTCGCCGCGCCGCCCCACCATTTCCAGTCCCTGGTGGAGATCATCCAGAAGATCGACACCCTGCCCCGGCAGGTGCTCCTCCGGGGCCTCATCGCCGAGGTGAACCTGACGAAGCTGAACAACGCCGGCATCGACTGGGCCACCTGGGGCGGGTCCGTGACGGGTGACATGGTCCTCGCCGGGCAGATGAACATGGGCGGCAGCGGAGTGCCCGGAACGATCATCGACTGGTTCCAGAACCTCTCCCGCACCGAGGAGGAGTACAGAAGGGACGACGGTACCTACGGGACGAGGACGAACTACAAGGGCATGGGCCTCGTCTACGCCTACCTCGACCTGCTAAAGAAGTTCGACGCGGTGAACGTGCTCTCCATGCCCAGGATCATGTGCACCGACAACCTCC
>LUYR01000138.1 GCA_001603335.1 Rhodospirillales bacterium Alpha_05
GGTGGCCTGGAGGCCGCCTTCCAGCACCCGCAGGCGGGCGCGGACGTCGGCCGGGATGGTGCCGCGCAGGTAGCCCGACGAGGCCACCGCCTCGACCATCTCTTCCGCCGCCTTGCGCAACTCGGCCTGGGCGTCGCCCTTGCCGAGGCTGTCGTGGCGCAGGTCGTCGGAGTGGACGTGGGCGAGGTCGTCGCGGCCGAGGTAGGAGATCGCGAGCTCGCGGAACAGGTAGTCGAGGATCGACGTCGCCATCTTGATCGCGTCGTTGCCTTCCACCATGCCCGAGGGTTCGAAGCGGGTGAAGGTATAGGCCTCGACGAATTCCTCGAGCGGCACGCCGTACTGCAGGCCGATCGAGACCGCGATCGCGAAGTTGTTCATCAGGCTGCGGAAGGCGGCGCCTTCCTTGTGCATGTCGATGAAGATCTCACCCAGGCGGCCGTCGTCGTATTCGCCGGTGCGGAGGTAGACCTTGTGCCCACCGACCATCGCCTTCTGGGTGTAGCCCTTGCGGCGGGTCGGCAGCGCGGTGCGGGTCGGGTCGGCGGCGACGATCTTCTCGATCACCTTCTCGACGATCCGCTCGGCAACCACGGTGACCTTGCCGGTCTGGCTCTGCGGCTCCTCGGCGAAGTCGTCGACGAGTTCGTCGCCGAACGACGAGGACAGCGGCTGGCAAAGCTTGGAGCCGTCGCGGTAGAGCGCGTTGGCCTTGATGCCGAGCATCCAGCTGTTGATGTAGGCGGTGCTGCAATCCTCGACGGTCGCCGTGTTCGGCATGTTGATCGTCTTCGAGATCGCGCCGGAGATGAACGGCTGGGCCGCCGCCATCATCTGGATGTGCGCGTCGGCGGTGAGGTAGCGGGTGCCGGTGCGGCCGCAGGGCGACGCGCAGTCGAACACCGGAAGGTGCTCGTCCTTGAGGCCCGGCGCGCCTTCCAGCGTGCCCGCGCCGCAGACGAAGGTGTTCGCCTGTTCGATCTCCTTGGCGGAGAAGCCGAGGCGTTCGAGCATGTTGAACGAGACCTCGCCCATCTCGGCGTCGGTGAAGCCGAGGCCGCGGCAGAACTCGAAGCCGAGGGTATAGGGGTTGAAGGCGTACTTGATGTCGAAGCAGTTGCCGAGGCCTTCCTCGATCTTCATCAGCTCGACGTCGCCGAAGCCCTTGGCCTTGAGGCTGTCGTGGTTGATCGCCGGAGCACCCTTCAAGGTGCCGTTGCCCAGCGCGAAGCGCAGCATCGCCTCGCCTTCCGCTTCCGAGTAGCCGAGGCTCTGCAGAGCTTCCGGCACCAGGCGGTTGATGATCTTGAAGTAGCCGCCGCCGACCAGCTTCTTGTACTTCACCAGGGCGAAGTCGGGCTCGATGCCGGTGGTGTCGCAGTCCATCACCAGGCCGATGGTGCCGGTCGGCGCGATCACCGAAACCTGCGCGTTGCGGAAGCCGGCGGTCTCGCCGAGTTCGAGCGCGGCGTCCCAGGCAGCGCGCGCCGCCTCGACGATGTCGGCCTGCGGGCAGTTGGCGGCGTCCATCGGCACCGGCAGCACGTTCAGCGCTTCGTAGCCGTGCTGGTTGCCGTGGGCGGCGCGGCGATGGTTGCGGATCACCCGCAGCATGTCCTTGGCGTTCTTGGCATAGCCCGGGAACGCGCCCATCTCCTCGGCCATCTCGGCGGAGGTGCGGTAGGCTTCGCCGGTCATCAGCGCGGTGATCGCGGCGCAGAGCGCGCGGCCCTTGTCGCTGTCGTAGGACAGGCCGTTGGCCATCAAGAGGCCGCCGATGTTGGCGTAGCCGAGGCCGAGGGTGCGGAACTCGTAGGAGCGCTTGGCGATTTCCTTCGACGGGAACTGCGCCATCAGCACCGAGATTTCCAGCGTGATCGTCCACAGCCGCGAGGCATGGGTGAAGCCCGGCACGTTGAACGAACCGTCTTCGGCCCGGAAGGTCATCAGGTTCAGCGACGCGAGGTTACACGCGGTGTCGTCGAGGAACATGTATTCCGAGCACGGGTTCGACGCATTGATGCGGCCCGACTGCGGGCAGGTGTGCCACGCGTTGATGGTGCTGTCGAACTGCAGGCCCGGATCGGCGCAGGCCCAGGCGGCGTAGCCGATCTGCGACCAGAGGTCGCGCGCCTTGACCGAACGCGCGGGCTTGCCGTCGGTGCGGCGGATCAGGGTCCAGTCGCCGTCCTGCGCGACGGTCTTCAAGAAATCGTCGGTGACGCGGATGGTGTTGTTGGAGTTCTGGCCCGAGACGCTGTTATAGCCCTCGTGGTCGAAGTCGGTGTCGTACACCGGCACGTCGATTTCGGTGAAGCCCTGCTTCGCGAATTCGATCGAGCGCATGATGTAGTTTTCGGAGACCGCGACGCGGCGGGCGGCGAGGATCGCCTTCTTCAGCGCCGGGTTCTTGCGCGGGTCGAAGCGCGCTTCCTCGTTGGCGGCGTCGCCGTCGAGCGCACGGGTCGCCTTCATGATCGCGTTCAGGTGGGTGTTCAAGAGCGTCGAGCCGGTGACGAGGCAGCCGACCTTCTGTTCCTCGTGGACCTTCCAGTTGATGAAGGTCTCGACGTCGGGGTGGTCGATGTCGACGATCACCATCTTCGCGGCGCGGCGGGTGGTGCCGCCCGACTTGATCGCGCCCGCGGCGCGGTCGCCGATCTTGAGGAAGCTCATCATGCCCGACGAACGCCCGCCGCCCGACAGGCTCTCGCCCTCGGCGCGCAGGTTGGAGAAGTTGGTGCCGGTGCCCGAGCCGTACTTGAACAGGCGCGCCTCGCGCATCCACAGGTCCATGATGCCGCCGTCGTTGACGAGGTCGTCGGACACCGACTGGATGAAGCAGGCGTGCGGCTGCGGATGCTCGTAAGCCGAGTTGGAGCGGACCAGCTTGCCGGTCTTGAAGTCGACGTAGAAGTGACCCTGCGACGGGCCGTCGATGCCATAGGCCCAGTGCATGCCGGTGTTAAACCACTGCGGCGAATTCGGCGCGGCCATCTGGCGGCAGAGCATGTAGCGCATTTCGTCGAAGTAGGCCTGCGCATCGGCCTCGGAATCGAAGTAGCCGCCCTTCCAGCCCCAATAGGTCCAGGTTCCCGCCAAGCGGTCGAACACCTGGGTCGCCTTGGTTTCGGAGACGGTTTCGGTGGAGGCGGCGGAATCCATCTCGGAGCGCCACAGCCACGCCGGAACGTCGTTTTCCTCGACGCGCTTCAGCGCGACCGGCACGCCCGCCTTGCGGAAGTACTTCTGCGCCAGGATGTCGCAGGCGACCTGCGACCAGTCCGCCGGAACCTCGATGTCCTGAAGCGAGAACACCACCGAGCCGTCGGGCTTGCGGATCTCGCTGCTGGCGAAGCGGAAGGCGATCGAAGCATAGGGGGAGACGCCGTCCTGGGTGAATAGCCGTTCAATCCGCATGATCTGTGTCCCGTCCTCGTGAAAAACTGGCAGCCCACACGTTGCCGGGGCCGCGACGAATTGCGCCTGGGAGACGCGCGAAAACCTGCCGCGCCTGCCTACCAACCAAAACTGAAATTGAAAACCTGCGCGGCGCTCTCCGCACCCGCTCGGCGTGCTGCCCGGCCCACATCTTGTGGTTCCGCAGGGCAGAGACACAAGGTACTGCCAGCCGCCGCGGCAGGCAATTTGTTTTTTTCTACATTTGGTGTGATTGACGACACTGCCCACTACAGGCTGTGTCGATCCGACTCTGCGGGAACCCTGGAGTTTCGGCACCCGACGAAAATTCCGGAAACGCGGGCGCGCCCCGGCAATCCGCGTTAGCTCGAAAAAACTCGATATTTAGCTCGCCGCCGGCGGGTGCACCAAGTCGACGAAGGCGCGCACCGCGGGGCGGCGATCGTCTTCGCGGAACGCCATCACCACCACCGACGACGGCGCCCCAGCA
>LUYR01000139.1 GCA_001603335.1 Rhodospirillales bacterium Alpha_05
CGGGCGGCATTGCCGCAGAGGCGGCGGAGATCAGCCATGCGCCGCTCTTGATGGAGGGCAAGAAGACCCTCTACCAGCGCGTCCTCACCCGACCCGGCGCGAGCCTCAAGCGCGAACCCGGCAACGGCCCCGGCGCGGCGCAACCCGCGCTCACCCGCTTCTACGTCTACGGCCGCAAGATGGTGAACGGCGCGGAATGGCTGGAAGTCGGCCTCACCGCGCGCAACCGCACCGACGGCTGGCTGGCCGCGGACTTTACCCTGCCGTGGAAGCAGCAGCTCGCGCTCTCCTTCACCAATCCGGCGGGGCGCGACCGCGCGCTGCTCTACCGCGACCGCGCCGACCTCGTGAACCTTCTCGAAGCGGACGCTCCCGGCAAGGCGGAAGCGCCGTTGCGCAAGGAAGTCCTGGCGGGCAAGCCGGAGCCCAAGGTGGTCTCGATCGAGCCCGCCACCTACGTCGACATCACCAAAAACTTCTACCTGCTGCCGATCCTCTCGGCGGAGGAAACCTTCACCGGCACCGGCCACCGCGCCCGCGTGCTGCAAATCGCCTCGGTCTCGTCCCAGGCCGATAAAAAACCCGCCAAGCCCGCCGACCAGACCGCCGAACTCCGCAACTTCCGCGCCGCCGTGGTCTTCGTCGTCGACACCACGGTGTCGATGAACCCCTACATCGAGCGCACCCGCGAGGCCGTCCGCCGCATCACCGAACGGGTGGAAAAGGCCGGCATCGCCGACCGCGTGCGCTTCGGCCTCGTCGCCTATCGCTCCAACCTCGAGGCCGCGCCCAAGCTCGAATACGTCTCGCGCCTCTATGCCGATCCGGAAGAGGTGAAGTCGGGCAAGGCCTTCCTCGACAAGGTCAAGGACGTCAAGGCCGCCACCGTCTCGACGCCGCGCTTCTCCGAAGACGCGTACGCGGGCGTGATGACCGCGGTGAACGACATCAACTGGAACGCCTTCGGTGGCCGCTACGTCGTCCTGATCACCGACGCGGGCGCACTCAAAGGCAACGACCCGCTCGGCTCGACCATGCTCGACGCCGATCAGGTCCGCCTCGAAGCCCAGCACAAGGGCATCGCGATCTACGCCATGCACCTGCTCACCCCTGAGGGCAAGGCCAACCACGGCGAGGCCGAGGCGCAGTACAAATCCCTCTCCGCCCACCCGCTGGTGCCGCGCCCGCTCTATTACCCGGTGCCGGTCGGGTCGGTGGACGCCTTCGGCAACATCGTGGATTCCTTGGGCGACGCCATCGTCGGGCAGGTCAACGCCGCCTATCGCGGCGAGGCGACCCCCGGCGCGGCGCGCACCTCCGACCCCGAATACCTCAAGGGCGGCGACAGCGCGGCGGACCGCATCCGCATCGATACCGCCATGCTCGGCCACGCGATGCAGCTCGCCTACCTCGGTCGCGCCGAAAACACCCAGGCCCCGCCGCTGTTCCGCGCCTGGATTTCCGACCGCTCCCTCGAACAGCCGGAAGTCCCGACCACCGAAGTTCGCGTCCTGCTCACCAAGAACCAACTCTCCGACATGCAGCAGGTGCTCAAAGGCATCGCGGACGCGGGGCAGGCGGCGCAGCTCTCGCCCACCGACTTCTTCGCGAAAATGCGCTCCGTCGCCGCCACCCTCGGCCGCGACCCCAACGCGGTCAACGACCCCAAGGCCAGCAAACTCGCCGACCTCGGCCTGCTCGGCGAATACCTCGACGATCTGCCCTACCGCAGCAAAATCCTCGATCTCGACCAGGAAACCTGGTCCAGTTGGTCGATCGCCCAGCAGCAGGCGTTCCTCGACGAAATCAACCGCAAACTCCGCCTCTACCAAATCATCCACGACGACGTCGACCGCTGGGTCGCGCTGGACACCGGTGCCGACCCCGGCGAACAAGTCGCCGCCATCCCGCTCGACGCGCTGCCATGACGGGGCGGGAGAGAGAAGACGTGGGCTTCGCCCACACCCACCAAGGGATTGGAAGCCGGTTGCCATTGGCAACTGGAATGCCCAGTGGGCATTCCAGAGGCTGGAAATCCCCCGGAGGGAGGGCCCTTGGATCCCTTATGTTTTGGTTTTTGCCGCGTAGCGGCGATCAGACATCACGCGGGTGCGATGGCTCTATGGCGCTTCGCGCAAAAACTAATGGGGTCTGGGGTCCGCGACCCCAGCGGGTCCAGGGCGGAGCCCTGACCTTATGACCGCGCTTCTTGACCTTGAATCGGTAGTGATCCGGCGCGGAACGGCGGCGGATGGGTTTGCCATGGTAGTCCCGCGGTTCGTGGTGCAGCCGGGGCAGGCGGTGGCGATTACCGGGCCGAGCGGCAGCGGCAAGAGCACGGTTCTGGATGCTTTGGGCTTGGTGCTGCGGCCTGCCGAGGCGGGGCGGTTCGGGTTCGGGTCGGCGGACGTGGCGGCGGCGTGGCGGGCGGGGGATGCGGACCGGCTGGCGGCGCTCAGGGCGTCGGCGGTG
>LUYR01000140.1 GCA_001603335.1 Rhodospirillales bacterium Alpha_05
GGACGGGTAGGCGCGCGAGCCGGTCGCCCGCCCGTCGGCGCGGGGCGGAGTCGCGCACCGGATGCGCCGCCATGGCCGCGGAAATCCGGCTAAATCCCTCCGAACACAATCGAATCGTATAAATCCCCTTGCGCGTGGTCGTCATCTCCCGAACACTTCCTATGTCTAGGTTTGCCATGACAAATTTAACTGGGAGGACCGACAAGATGGCAATGAGCCTTCGGCCGCGTGCGTTGCGTACCCTCACCTTCGGCATCGCCGCTGCGGCGACTTTGGCGATTGCGCCCCAGCCGGCTTCGGCCGAGCAGTTCATCAACGTCGTCACCGGCGGCACCAGCGGCGTCTACTATCCCCTCGGCGTGGCGCTGACCAAGCTCTACGTCGACGCGATCCCGGGCGTCCGCACCAGCGTGCAGGCGACCAAGGCGTCGGCGGAAAATCTCAACCTGCTGCAGCGCGGTCGCGCCGAGCTCGCGTTCACCCTGGGCGACGCCCTGGCCGACGCCTGGAACGGCAACGAAGAGGCCGGCTTCGCCCAGAAGCTCGACAAGCTCCGCGGCGTCGCGGCGATCTATTCCAACTACGTGCACTTCGTCGCCCGTGCCGATTCCGGCATCCACTCGCTCGCCGACTTGAAGGGCAAGCGGGTTTCGGTGGGCGCGCCGAAGTCGGGCACCGAGCTCAACGCCCGCGCGTTGCTCAGCGCCAACGGCATCCAGTATTCGGACTTCTCGAAGGTCGAATACCTGCCCTACGCCGAGTCCGCGCAGTTGATCCAGAACAACCAGATCGACGCGACCCTGCTGTCTTCGGGCCTGGGCGTCGCCGCGATCCGCGAACTCGCCGCCAGCACTCCGGTGGTGATCGTTCCGATCTCGGAAGCCGAAATCAAGAAGATCGGCCAGCCGGTCTATCAGGTCGGCACGATTCCGGCGGGCACCTACGGCGGCCAGGACAAGGACGTCACCACCGTCGCGATCAACAACTATCTGGTCAGCCACGCGGGCGTGCCGGAAGACGTCGTCTACAAGATGACCAAGGCGATGTACACCCACCTCGACGCGCTCGTCGCGGCCCACTCCGCGGCCAAGGCGATCGACCCGAAGAAGGCGCTCAACGGCATGCCGTTGCCGCTCCATCCGGGCGCCGCGAAGTATTATAAAGAAGTGGGTTTGCTGAAGTAATCGGGTAGACTGACCATCCCGGAAAGCCGGTCGGCGCGGGGCAAGTCCCCGTCCGGCCGGTCGCGATTTTCTCTCCCGAGAGGTTTATATGTCGTCTTCCGCCGAAACCGCCTCCCTCTCTTCCCTCGCCGACGCCCAAGACACCTCACACAATCCGATGCCCAGCCGCAACACCTTGATCGGCAAGGTGATGTTCGCGATCGCGCTGAGCTTCGCGGTGTGGCAGGTGTACATCGCCGCCTACGCGCCCCTGTCCTCGGTGGTGCTGCGCGCAATCCACGTCGGGTTCCTTTTGTTGATGGTGTTCGGGCTTTCGGCGTCGAAGGCGAGTCGCCCCTTGGCGTTGCGCGCCAGCGACTGGGTGTTCGGCCTTGCCGCGTTCGCCACCGGGCTATACCAGTGGGTGTTCGAGGGCGACCTGATCTTGCGCGCCGGCGATCCCTCCACCAGCGACATCGTCGTCGGGTCGATCGCCATCCTCCTGGTGTTCGAGGGCTCGCGGCGGATCATGGGCATCGCGCTGCCGTCGATCTGCGCCGCGTTCGTGCTGTTCGCGCTGTTCGGCCAATACCTGCCCTCGCCGTTCAACCACCGCGGCTTCGATTTCGAGCAGGTGGTCGACCAGTTCTCGATGGGCATGGAAGGCATCTACGGCACGCCGACCTACGTTTCCGCGACCTACATCTTCCTCTTCATCGTGTTTTCGGCCTTCCTCGAACGCGCAGGGATCATCCGCCTGTTCGCCGACGTCGCGATCGGCATCTTCGGCCACACCCGCGGTGGCCCGGCCAAGGTCGCGGTGGTCTCGTCGGCGCTGATGGGCACGGTCAACGGCTCGGGCGTCGC
Source organism: Rhodospirillales bacterium Alpha_05 (assembly GCA_001603335.1). GTDB lineage: Bacteria > Pseudomonadota > Alphaproteobacteria > Rhodospirillales > Rhodospirillaceae > Oleispirillum. The sequence goes on from LUYR01000140.1 coordinate 2,031, forward strand.
CAACGTGGTGACCACCGGCCCGGTGACGATCCCGATCATGAAGCGCATCGGTTTCACCCCGGCGTTTTCCGGCGCGGTGGTGGCGACCGCCTCGATGGGCGGCCAGATCATGCCGCCGGTGATGGGCGCGGTGGCGTTCATCATGGCCGAGACCCTCGGCATCTCCTACGCCGAGGTGGTCCAGGCGGCGGTGGTGCCTGCAATCCTCTACTTCGGCGCGGCGTTCTGGATGGTCCATCTCGAGGCCTGCCGCCTCGGCCTCAAGGGCCTGCCCTATGAGGACCTGCCGGATTGGCGCACCGCGCTGAGGCGCGGCTGGTATCTGTTGATCCCGCTGGTCTTCCTGATCTTCCTGCTGTTCCGCGGCTTCACCCCGCTGTTCTCCGGCACCATGGCGCTCGCCGTCACCGGCGCGATGCTGATGGGCCTGCCGATCGCGGCGCGGCTCGGTCCGCTGCCGTTCCGCTTCGTCTTCTGGATCGTGCTCGGCGCACTCGGCGGCTCGTTCCTCGAGTTCGGCGTGACGATGATCTTCGCGGTGCTGGGTGCGCTCGCGCTGGCGCTTTTGGTCATGCGCGAGGGCAAGAAGACGCTCAAGGTGGTGATCGACGCGCTGGCCGAGGGCGCGCGCAACGCGGTGCCGGTGGGCATGGCCTGCGCCCTCGTCGGCGTGATCGTCGGTACCATGACGCTGACCGGCGCGGCGACCAACTTCGCCCGCGCCATCGTCGCGGTCGGCGAGCACAGCCTGTTCCTCTCGCTGGTGCTCACCATGATCACCTGCCTGATCCTCGGCATGGGCGTGCCGACGATCCCCAACTACATCATCACCAGTTCGCTCGTCGGGCCGGCGTTGTTGCAGCTGGGCGTGCCGCTGATCGTCAGCCACATGTTCGTCTTCTATTTCGGCATCATGGCCGACCTCACGCCGCCGGTGGCGCTCGCCGCATTCGCCGCCGCACCCATAGCCAGGGCAGGCGGGCTCGAAATCGGCATCCAGTGCATGCGGGTCGCGATCGCGGGCTTCGTCGTGCCGTTCATGGCGGTCTACGCGCCGGTGATGATGCTGCAGGACGGCGGGCCGCTCGCCCAGGCGATCGGCTATTGGCCCGCGGTGCTCTATGCGGTGACCAAGGCGGCGGTCTGCGTCGGCATGTGGGGCATCGCGAGCGTCGGCTTCTGGCACGTCCGCCTGTCGTGGTGGGAGCGCCTGTGGGCCACCGCCGCCGCGTTCTGCCTCGTCGCCGCGCTGCCGATGACCGACGAGATCGGTTTCGGTCTGGTGATCGCCTTCTTCGCCTATGCCCACGTGCGACGCCGCAGCCGGATCGCGGCGGGGCAGGAGGGATGACGCCAGCGTTGTTGTGTATCGCCGCCGGGCAGTTTGCGGTGGCGATCTATGCGCCCACCTTCACCCTCTCGTGGGAGCATTCGATCGAGAAGGTGGAGTGGCGCGAGACCTGGCAAGTCCACACCAAGACGATGCGCCCGGTCGAGGCGCGGATCAAAGGCACCGGCGCGGGGATGGAACCCCCGCCGGATGCCCGGCTCGAGGACGGCTGGTACGTCTACGCGCCGAAGTCGCCGCCGATGGAGCGCCTGGTGCTTCCCGACAGCGGCTTCACCAAGCCGATGCGGTTCTGTCTGCCCGACGAGAAATGCCACGTGCTGCGCGCCTTCCTGCCGCGCGAGGCGCCCAGGGACGAGCCGGTGGTGCTCACCCTCGACATGCACGGCGATTGCGGCGGCGTTCCGATTCCGCCGCTGCCCGAAGGCTATAAGGAAGGCGTCCCCCGCAGTCGGGACGACGCCTTGCCGAATCGCTATGAGGGGCCGGACGCCCGGTAGACCGGGCGTCCGTCGCTTTCAGAGGGCGAGCTTGGCGACGCAGGCGTCGCCTTCCTTGCACTCCGCCGGGATCTGGAAGCCGAGCTTCTGCGCGATGTGGCGCATGCGCAGGTTGTCGGCCGCGAGCGGTGCGCGCACCGCCGCGACCTTCTCGTCGCGCGCGACGTCGAGGAGGATCTCGGTCAGCTTGGCGCCCAGGCCCTGGCCCTGCACCGCGTCGCTGACCACCAGGTTGAGCTCGGCGTCGTTGGAGCCCGAGAGCTTGTCCATCCGCGCCACCGCGACCATTTCCTCGGCCCCGGATGCGGTCTTGCGCAGCGCGACGAGGGACATTTCGCGGTCGTAGTCGATGAAGCAGAGCTGGGTCAGGCGGCGATGCGCGATGCGTTCCTCGAGCTCGTGCGGGCCGAGGTGGCGCTGGCGCACCGTCTGTTCCGAGAGGGTGTGGTGGAAGTCGTAGGCCTTGGGCTCGTCTTCCGGCCGCACCGGGCGGATGGTGAAGGCTTCGCCCTTGTCGCTTTTCCAGGTGCTGGCGTACTGCACCGGATAGGGCCGGATCGCGGGCTTCGGCAGGTCGGCGTCGGCGATCTCGGCGGGGTGAAGCACGATCCGCGCGTCGAGCGCCAGGAGGCGTTCGGGCGAGGCGAGCAGCGGGTTGATGTCGAGCTCGGCGATCCGCGGGTTTTCGACGATCAGCTCGGAGAACCGCACCAGCAGGCTTTCGAGCGCCGCCATGTCGACCGAGGCGCGGCCGCGCACGCCCTTGAGCGCATGATAGATCTTGGTCTTTTCCATCATCCGGCGGGCGAGGGTGGTGTTCAAGGGCGGCAGGCCGAGGGCCTTGTCGCCGTAGACCTCGACCAGCTGGCCGCCCGAGCCGAACAGCAGCACCGGGCCGAACTGGATGTCGACCGAAGCGCCCAAAATCAGCTCGTAGCCGTCGAGCTTGGCCATCGGCTGCACCGTCACGCCCTGGAAGTGCTGCGCCCCGACCTTTTCCGTCACCGAGGCCTTGATCTGCGCGAACGCCGCCTTCACCGCCGCGGCGTCGCGGAGGTTGAGGACTACGCCGCCGACGTCGGTTTTGTGGGTGATGGTGAGGGAGTGGAGCTTCAAGACGATCGGGTAGCCCATGCGGTTGGCGATCGCTTCGGCTTCCGCTTCCGAGGTGGCGATCTCGGTGGGGGTGGTGGCGATGCCGTAGGCTTCGAGGAGCTTCTTCGATTCATACTCGGTGAGGATGGTGCGGCCTTCCGCCTGCACCGTGGCGATCAGCTTCTGCGCCGCGTCGCGGTTGTAACCGTCGGCCTCGGTGGCGACCGAGGGGGTCTCGTAGAGGCCCGCGAGGGCTTCCGAGTACTGCCACATGTAGTTGAACACGCCGACCGCGGTGTCGGGATAGGAATAGCTCGGCATCCCGGCCTGGTTCAGCAGGTCGTCGCCTTCCGCCACGCTCTCGCCGCCCATCCAGCTCGCCAGCACCGGCTTGCCGAGGGACTGGGAGTAGTTGGAGAGGTGCTCGGCGATCTCGGTGGGGTTGGTCATCCCCTGCGGCGTCATGATCACCAGCATGCCGTCGATGTTGGGGTCCTTGGCCGCGATCTCGAGGCTCTTGGCGTAGCGTTCCGGCTCGGCGTCGCCGAGGATGTCGACCGGGTTGTTGTGGCTCCAGATCGACGGCAGCAGGGCGTTGAACGCGGTCATGCTCTCGGGCGAGATCTCCGCCAGTTCGCCGCCGCCCTGGGCCAGCGCGTCGGCGGCGAGCACGCCCGGCCCGCCCGCGTTGGTGACGATGCAGAGCTTCTTGCCCTTCGGCAGCGGCTGCTTCGAGAGCGCGTCGATCATGTCGAAGATGTCGTTGATGCCGTCGACGCGCAGCACGCCGACGCGGCGGAAGGCGGCGTCGAGCACTTCATCCGAGCCGGTGAGCGAGCCGGTGTGGGAGGCGGCGGCCTTGGCGGCGGCGGCGGTGCGGCCCGCCTTGATCACGATGATCGGCTTTTCGAGCGAAACCCGACGCGCGGCGGAGAGGAAGCGCTTGGGGTCGCCGATGCTTTCCATGTAGACCACGATCGCCTTGGTCTGCGGGTCGTCGCCGTAGTAGTCGACGAGGGTGCCGAAGTCGACGTCGAGCATCGAGCCCATCGAGACGAAGCCGGAGAAGCCGACGTTTTCCTTCAAGCTCCAGTCCAGCACCGCGGTGCAGAGCGCGCCCGACTGGCTGAGGAAGGCGACCGCGCCGCCCTTCGCCGATTTTGCCGCGAAGGTGGCGTTCAGGCCCACCACCGGGTTCATCACGCCGAGGCAGTTCGGCCCGATGACGCGCATCTTGCCGGTGGTGATGCGGGCGATTTCATGTTCGAGGGCGATGCCTTCCGGCCCGGCTTCCTTGAACCCGGCGGAGATCACGATGCCGCCCGGGATGCCGAGCTTCACCGCTTCCTCGAGGATGCCGGGGACGGTCGGGGCGGGGGTGCAGATCACCACCAGGTCGGGGCGCTCGGGGATGTCGGCGAGGGTGGCGTAGGTGCGCACTCCGAGGATGTTGTCGCGCTTCTGGTTGACCGGGTAGATCGTCCCGCCGAACGGGCTGGAGAGCAGGTTCCACATCACGGTTCGGCCGACGCTGCCCTCGCGCTCCGACGCGCCGACGAGTGCGACGCCCTTGGGTCGGAAGATCGCATCGAGGGGATGCGGTTCGCGGGCGACGGCGCCCGCTGCGAGTTCGGCGGTTTTGGACATGATGCTCATCCCGAAATGATCCTATGCAGAACCCACGCGGAAACGCGTCCGGCGTGGAACCAGGGGAAGGAAGACAGAAAAATCGGTGTTTCGGATTATCGGCCGGTTCGGGGCAAACGCCAAGGAAATGCAGGGAAAATTCGGTTTTCCCAGGCTTTCGTTAGGGGTTTCGGATGAATTTCATCCGGCTTTCGCCTTAGTCTTGTGCATCTGTCGACGGGCCGACACGGGCCCCCTCGTGCCGACTCGCGCGACTCGCCCCCGGCAGGAAAACGCCGCCTTTTCCCGCTATCCACAACAAAATAATGTACTTAAAAAAACTTTGACACGGGCTCTGGGTGGTTTTATGACTTGATCTGCGCCGATTTGAGCGATCAGCTTGCGGGCGCGGTATAAATGCAGCTAAAGCGTCGGGATGGACAAAACCGCCCGGCCCAGAGCTGCGGCGGTTTTTCGTTTAAGGCAAACACATGATACGGCTCGAAGGACTGGAGAAGATCTATGGCGGCGGGCGCGGCGGCGTCACCCACCATGCCTTGAAGGGCATCGATCTCTCCATCGAAAAAGGCGAGATCTTCGGCATCATCGGCCGCTCCGGCGCCGGCAAGAGCACCCTGATCCGCACCATCAACCGCCTCGAGGACGTCACCAGCGGCCGCGTCGTGGTCGACGGCGTCGACATCGCGACGCTCACGAACGCCGATCTCACGATCTTCCGCCGCAGCGTCGGCATGGTGTTCCAGCACTTCAACCTGCTCTCGTCGCGCACCGTCTACGGCAACGTCGCGCTGCCCTTGGAACTCGCCAAGGTGCCGAAGGACGAGATCGCCAAGCGGGTCCAGCCGATGCTCGAGCTCGTCGGCCTCACCGACAAGAGCGACCGCTATCCCTCCGAGCTGTCGGGCGGGCAGAAGCAGCGCGTCGGCATCGCCCGCGCCCTGGTCGCCGAGCCCAAGGTTCTGCTCTGCGACGAAGTCACCTCGGCGCTCGACCCCGAGACCACCCAGCAGATCCTCGACCTGCTGCGCGACATCAACCGCCGCCTCAGTCTCACCATGGTGGTGATCACCCACGAAATGAGCGTGGTGCGCGACCTCTGCGACCGCGTCGCGGTGATCGACGACGGCCGCATCGTCGAGGCGGGCAACGTCTTCGACGTGTTCGTCCAGCCCCGCCACGAGACCACCCAGGCGCTGATCGCGGGCGAGATCGAAGCCGCGCTGCCGAAGTCGCTGCGCCGGATCATCCACGACGGTCCGGGCGGTCCGGGCGAAAACCCGGTGGTGAAGATCGTGTTCACCGGCCCCAACGCCTACGACCCGATCATCAGCCAACTTTCCCGCATCGCCGGGATCGATTTCAACATTCTCGCGGGACAGGTCGACTACATCCAGAACCGTCCGTTCGGCATCCTGTTCGTCGAGGCCAAGGGCGGCATCGACGAGGCCGAGAAGGCGATCGCCTTCGTCCAATCCCGAAACTTGAAGGCGGAGGTCATCGGCTATGTCGATCCAGATTCTGTCCCTGCTGGCTAACGCCGCGGTCGAGACCGGCTACATGGTGCTGGTGGCGATCGCCATCGGCACCGCGCTCGGCGGCCCGCTCGGCGTGCTGCTTGCGACCTCGGGTCGCGGCGAGCTGTTCGAGATGACGGTGTTCAACCGCGTCGTCGGCGGCATCGTCAACGCCACCCGCTCGATCCCGTTCATCATCCTCGCGGTCGCGATCATTCCGTTCACCCGGATGGTGGCGGGCACCTCGATCGGCACCTCGGCGGCGATCGTGCCGTTGACCGTCGCCGCCACGCCGTTCATCGCCCGGATCATCGAGGGCGCGGTGCGCGGCGTCGACGCCGGCCTGATCGAGGCGGCGCAGGCGATGGGCGCGAAGCCGTTGCAGATCGTCTTCAAGGTGCTGCTGCCCGAGGCCCTGCCCGCGATCGTCCTCGGCCTGACGCTTACCACCGTGCTCCTCATCGGCTACTCGGCGATGGTCGGCGCGGTCGGCGGCGGCGGCCTGGGCGACCTCGGCATCCGCTACGGCTACCAGCGCTTCCGCCCCGACATCATGGCGGCGGTGGTGATCGTGCTGATCGTCGTGGTGCAACTGATCCAGACCGCGGGCGACCGCCTCGCGCGCCGCCTCAACAAACGCGTTCGCTAAGTTCCGTTCATTCGCCAGGAGTTCCCGTCCATGTCGTTGTCGCGTATTTTCAGCGGTGTCGCCGCCGCCGTTCTCGGTCTCGCGGTTACCGCCGGTGCCGCCGAAGCCAAGGTCTACAAGGTCGGCGTGACCCAGGGTCCGCACGAGCAGGTGGTCGAGTTCGTCAAGTCCGAGCTCGCCAAGAAGGGTATCGAGATCGAGGTCATCGGCTTCTCCGACTACGTGCTGCCGAACCAGGCGCTCAACGACGGCGACCTCGACATCAACTCGTTCCAGCACCAGCCCTACCTCGACAACCAGATCAAGGACCGCGGCTACAAGCTCACCTCGGTCGGCAAGTCGATCGTCCTGCCGATGGGCATCTATTCCAACAAGGTCAAGGCGCTCAAGGACTTCAAGAAGGGCGACACCATCGGCCTGCCGAACGACCCGACCAACGGCGGCCGCGCGCTCTTGCTGATGCAGACCGCCGGGCTGATCAAGGTCGACCCGAAGGCGGGCCTGCGCGCCGGTCCGGCGGACGTGATCGACAACCCCAAGGGCCTGAAGTTCGTCGAGCTCGATGCGGCGCAGCTGCCGCGGGCGATCCCCGACCTTGTCGGCGCCGCGGTCAACACCAACTATGCGATCCAGGCCGGTCTCGTGCCGACCAAGGACGCGCTGATCGTGGAAGACGCCAACAGCCCCTACGCCAACGTGATCGCGGTCCAGACGCAGAACAAGGACGCGGACTGGGTGAAGGCGTTCGTCGCCGCGTACCACAGCGACGCGACCAAGAAGTTCATTGTCGAGACGTTCAAGGGCAGCATCGTTCCGGCGTTCTAAGCCGGGCTTCCGCCCACACACCCCAGATGGAGGACAAGACATCATGAAACGCCGGATTCTGCTTCTCGCCGCCCTGTGCGGATTGGTCGCGCCGCCGTTGATCTTGTCCTCCTCCGCCGCCGAGGCGAAGGTCTACAAGGTCGGCGTGACGCCGGGCGTGCACGAGCAGGTGATGGAGTTCGTCAAGCCGCTGCTGGCAAGCAAGGGCCTCGAGATCCAGATCGTGTCGTTCTCCGACTACGTCCTGCCGAACCAGGCGGTCAACGACGGCGACCTCGACATGAACGCCTTCCAGCACAAGCCGTACTTCGACAACCAGGTCCGCGACCGCGGCTACAAGCTGGTGTCGGTGGGGGCCAACTTCATCGCGCCGATGGGGATCTACTCGAAGAAGATCAAATCTCTCGACGAACTGAAGAAGGGCGATTCCGTCGGCATTCCCAACGACCCGACCAACGGCGGCCGCGCGCTGCTGCTGCTGCAGAAGCACGGCCTGGTCAAGCTCAGCTCCGGCGCGGGCCTCGCCGCCACGGTCGCCGACATCGTCGACAATCCGAAGGGGATCAAGATCGTCGAGCTCGACGCCGCGCAGATGCCGCGCGCCCTCGAAGACCTCGCCGCCGGTGCGGTCAACACCAACTACGCGGTGCAGGCCGGGTTCACGCCCAAGACCGACAGCATCGTCCTCGAGGATGCCGACAGCCCCTACGTCAACATCTTCGTGGTCAAGACCAAGGACAAGGACGCCGACTGGGTGAAGACCATCGTTTCGACCTATCAGTCCGAGCCGGTGCGGCAGTTCATCCTCACCAACTTCAAGGGCTCCCTGGTGCCCGCGTTCTAAAAAACTCACGGTAAACGGAGGACAGTCATGAAACGCCGGATTCTTCTCGTCACCGCCCTCGCTGGCGTGCTCGCCGCTCCCTTCGCCTCGACCGCGGCGATGGCCAAGACCTACAAGATCGGCGTCACCCCGGGCACGCACGAGCAGGTGATGGAGTTCGTCAAGCCGCGCCTCGCGAAGGCCGGAATCGACATCCAGATCGTGTCGTTCTCCGACTACGTGCTGCCGAACCAGGCGGTGAGCGACGGCGACCTCGACATGAACTCGTTCCAGCACCAGCCCTACCTCGACAACCAAGTCAAGGATCGCGGCTTCGATCTCGTCTCGGTGGGCAAGAACTTCGTCGAGCCGATGGGCATCTACTCGCAGAAGATCAAAACCCTCGACCAGATCAAGACCGGCGATTCGGTCGCGATCCCGAACGACCCGACCAACGGCGGCCGTGCCCTGCTGCTGCTGCAGAAGTACAAGCTGATCAAGCTCACCGACGGCGTGGGCCTCTCGGCGACGCCGATCGACATCGCCGAGAACCCGAAGAAGCTGAAGATCGTCGAGCTCGACGCGGCGCAACTGCCGCGCGCCCTGCCCGACGTGGCGATCGCGGCGATCAACACCAACTACGCGCTCGAGGCGAACCTGGTGCCGACTCGCGACGCGATCGCGATCGAGGCGGCCGACAGCCCGTACGCCAACATCTTCGTCGTCAAGACCAAGGACAAGGACGCCGAGTGGGTGAAGAAGCTGGTCGAGGTGTACCACACCGCGCCGGTGCGCGAATTCATCCTCAAGACCTTCAAGGGCGCCGTGGTTCCGGCCTTCTAAGCCGCACGGGCGAACTCAAACACTGCCGACCAGGGGCCGCGTTCGCGCGGCCCTTTTGATTCCCGTATTCCGACGAAGTCCTTTCCTTGCGGTATCGCACGTTGCATGATTGCAGGAGTTGGGGAGTGGTCGCGGGGGCGGGCGCAAGAGAGCATCCGGCTTTGCAGGAGGGAGCTTCTCGTGAGGAACCTGCCGCGGATCTGGTTGTTCGTCCTGGTTGCAATCCTGGGAGTGATCGCGGCCGTCGGCTGGCAGTATCTGCGCAGCCAGGAAAACCTGCGCCGTACCGAGGCCGAGCAGGCGCTCACCAGCGTCGCGATCCTCAAGCTCAGCGAAATCGAGCAATGGCGCACCAGCCACCTTTCCGACGCACGCCTGCTCGCCCGCAACCCGACGCTGCTCAACGCCATCGCCACCTGGTACCGCGGCCCGGCGCAATTTCCCGGGCTGCGCGACGATCTTCTCGACGATGCGCGTTCGCGGATGGAGATGTTCCTCGACGCGCGCAAGTTCGAGGACATCCGAATCGTCGACGGCGCCGACCGTACCATCGTCGCGGTCCGCCCGCGCCAGCCCGCGCCCGAAGCCCCCGATACCCTGGCCGCGTTCGCCAAGGCGCGCCAGACCGGCGGAGCGGTGTTCGGCGAGTTGCACATGATGCACGGCGTGGCGGTGATCGACGTCGTGGTGCCTTTGTTCGCCACCAGCGCCGAGGCGGACCTGCGCGCCTCGGGTTACGTGCTGGTGGTGCAGGTCGACCCCAACACCTACCTCTATCCGCTGCTGCAACGTTGGCCGCTGCCGAGCGCCTCCGCCGAAACCCTGCTCGCCCGCCGCGACGGCGAAGACGTGGTGTTCCTCTCGCCGCTGCGGCACCGCAAGGACCCGCCGCTCACCTTCCGCATGCCGTTGTCGTCGGAAAAGCTCGCTGCCGCGGTGGGCTTGCGCGGAACCCTCGGCCTCGTCGGCGGCCGCGACTATCGCGACGAACCGATTCTCGCCGCGACCTTCCGCGTCGAGGGCACCGACTGGGTGATGGTGTCGAAGATCGACGAGGACGAAGCCCTCGCCACGCAGCGCCGCGAGACCCTGATGGGCGCGGGCATCCTCTTCGCCATGGCGATCGCGATCGTCGCGGTGGTGATGGCGATGGCCGAGGAGGCGGCCTCCGCCGCGCGCCTTGCCGAGGCCGAGGCGCGCGCCGAGCTCGCCGCCCGCGACGCATGGCTCGG
>LUYR01000141.1 GCA_001603335.1 Rhodospirillales bacterium Alpha_05
GCATCCATCGATTCGAGCCACCCTCGTGCACGTCCATCAGTGAAAACCCGGAAACGATCAAGCGGCAGAGAGAGCCCCGTGCCGCAGGCTTTGAGCACCGCCTCCTTGCGCACCCAACAGCGGTAAAACGCAGGAGCGAGCTCCGCCGGCGGACACTGCTGGAGCGCTGCGTACTCCGCCGGGTGCAACATCGAAGCCAGGCGGAGCAGATCGCGCGACTCACGCTCTTGCTCGACATCAATGCCCACATGCCCGCGACCGGCAAACGCGACCCAGACCAGATTGCCCGAATGGCTGATCGAGAAGTCCGCACCGGCACAAACCGGCTTTCCCTGTGGCATGATCGTGAAGTCACCCACGACGTTTCCAACGATCCCGCGCATCACCCAACGCGCCAGCCCGCGCCCCACCAAATGCCGCACTCCATCGATCGGATGCAGGAAGCGCTGCGCCTGCCGCTGCTCCGCGTCCGTGGTAAACGGCAGCGCAGCCCGACGCCACGCCTCAGGTCCCTCTTCCAACGACACTCCGATGCAGACGATCTCCGCGCCTTCCGGCACCGGAGGTGCTCCGAGAAAAAAATGGTCCGCCTGCGTCACCGCGCGCCCTCCAGTGATTGAAGGATGAGCGCAGCCAAGGCCGCCCCATGATCGTGCATATAGAAATGCCCGCCATCGAAAACATGCCGGGCAAACCCGCCAGTCGTGAGGCTCGCCCAGCCGTCGCCAGCACCCGCAGTCACCTTGTCACCCTTGCCGAGGATCACCACGATAGGCACCGGGATCGCAGGCAGTGCCCCCGGCCGCCACGCCCGCAGCGCCGAAAAATCCGCGTGCAACACCGGCTCCAGGTACGCCCGGAAATCCGGCGACGCTTGGATCTCCTCCGGCACGCCCCCCAGCGCCACGACATGCTGCCACACCTCTTCGCGGCTTAGCGGTGGCCGCCCCCCTGGGAAAAACATCCCCGACTCGGACGGCGGCGGGCACGCCGATAAAAACAGGGTCTCCGGCAGGCGCGTGCCTTGTTCGAAGGCCCGCACCGCGCAGAGATAAGCGAGCATCGCACCCAGGCTGTGCCCGAAAAGCGCGTATGGCCCGCCCTGCGCCGCGGGTCGGATGCAGGCATACAAGTCGGCCACCATCGCAGGCATATCCTTCGCCAGCGGCTCGCGACAGCGCCGGCCACGCCCCGGCAGCTCCAAGGGTAACAGCCGGACCTTGCCATGAAAGAGCGAGGCCAGCGGCGAGTAATACGCCGCGCTGCCTCCGGCGTGGGGGATGCAGAAAAGTGTGATGCCGCTCGAAGCAGTCGCCGCAGGCGTGGACGGATCGCGGCGCATCGCTCAATCCAAGGTGACCCAACCGTCGCCGTCGTCGATCTCGTGCAAGATCAGGCGCGACGCCTGCGCCTTGTGCCCCGACCTCGCGTGGATCTGCTTCAGCACGAGTTTCCCGTCGAGCAGGCCGCACACCTCGAGTTTTCCGACGTCGTGGCCGAGGATGAATTTGAACCGCTTCGCGTAGCCATCCATGCCGCTTCTCGCCTCGTCCACGATCTCGACAGCCTGCTTCAGCGGCACCTGGAAGTGGTGGCTGACGCCCGACACCGGCATGCACTGGTACAGGTAGTAGGGGTTGACGCCGATTCTGAGCAACCCGTCCATCAGAGCCTTCAAGTCTTCCGGGCGGTCGTTGACGCCACGCAACAGCACGGCCTGGTTGTTCACCGT
>LUYR01000142.1 GCA_001603335.1 Rhodospirillales bacterium Alpha_05
CGAGCCGGCCGCCGAGGCCGGTCTCCAAAAGGCAGACGTCGGCCTTGCTGCGGGCGAAGGCGAGGAAGGCGGCGGCGGTGGTCGCCTCGAAGAAGGTGATCGGCTGGCCCGCGTTGGCCGCCTCGACCTCTTCCAGCAGCGCTGCGAGGTCGGCGTCGGCGGGCAGCGCGCCCGCAATGCGGATGCGCTCGGCGAAGCGCACCAGATGCGGCGAGGTGTAGGCGTGGACGCGCTTGCCCGCCGCCTCGAACAGCGCGCGCAGGGTCGCCACCACCGAGCCCTTGCCGTTGGTCCCGGCGATGTGGATCACCGGCGGCAGGCGGTCCTGCGGATTGCCGAGGTCGGCGAGCAGGCGCAGCATCCGGTCGAGGGAAAGGTCGATCACCTGGGGGTGCAACCGCGTCAGGCGGTCGAGAACGGCATCAAGCATTCGGGTCGGCATCCGCAACGATGATCATCGGCTTGGGCGTGTAGGGCAAAACCAGCCCCGACGGCACTGGGCTGCGCAGCACGCTTAAGATCGCCGCGAGCTCGGCCTTGAGATCGCGGCGGTCGACGACGCGGTCGACGCGGCCCGCCTCCAGCGCCCCGCGCGCGTCCACAATGCCGGGGCGCGGTTCGAGGAACGCCGGGGTGTCGGTCTCGCCGAAGGGATCGGCGGCGGGCGGTCCAAGTCTTGCCCCCGGCTCGGCCAGCACGATGTCGGCCTGCTGCATCAGCATGTCGGATACCGGGTCGAACGCCGGATCGGCGAGAATCCCCACCACCGGCAGCGACCGCTCGGCCAGCTTGCGCAGCGCCAGCCCGACGCGCGGCGTCTGCACCAGCGCGAACGCGCCGTCCTGAACCCGCGTCCCCTGGCTGCCGGTGACCAGCACCAACGGCGCATCCTGCAACGCCGCCAACTCCGCCGCCGCGACCAGGGCCTCGCCCGCCGCTGCGCCGAAGGTGCCGCCCAGGAACTGCACCTCGAACGCCGCCACCACCACGCCCATGCCGTCGAGCTTGCCGTGCGCCACCACCACGGATTCCGCCTCGCCCACCGCTGCCGCCGCGTCCTTCAGCCGCTCGCCGTACCGCTTCGCGTCGCGGAACTTCAACGGATCGGTCGCCGCACCCGGAATCTCGATCCGCGCCCAACTCTCCGAATCCAGCAACAGCGCAAAACGCCGCGCCGCCGTCAACGTCAGGTGATGGTCGCAGTGCGGGCATACCCGCCAGTTCGCGTCCATGTCGCGGTAGAACGACGTCGCGCCGCACTTCGGGCAGGTCACCCACTGGTGCTCGCGAATCACCCGCGGCGATATCCACCGCTTCAGTGTCGGACCGACGAAGTTGGTGAGCCAGCTCATGTTCGCTCCGGAGGAAGACGCTCAAGGGCTCCGCCCTTGAAACCCGCGAGGGGACTCGGTCCCCTCGACCCCATTACTATAGTTTTCGCCGCGTAGCGGCAATCAGCCATCACGCCGCGTGCGTTGGCTTTATGGCGCTCCGCGCGAAAAACAAAGGGGATCCAAGGGCCCGAGGCCCTTGGCGGGTGCGGGCGGAGCCCGCGTGTTTTTTAC